>NZ_JBFULH010000097.1:0-12723 GCF_056400445.1 Pseudomonas sp. P5_B2
CATTCAACTTTATGAACTCGATCAAATGTGGGAGCGGGCTTGCTCGCGAAGGCGTCAGCCCGACCAACATCAATCCCGACCTATCATCCCGATAGCCAACCTCGATTCGCCGCCCGCCCTCACCCCGCCTATTCTTCAATCATCAGGTCAACCCGGATTGAGGAGTTTCAACATGGGCAAACGACACCCCAACCTGCCCGCCTGGCAATGGCGAGCGTACCCGAACAATCATCAGCACCCGACCAACCTGGTGCTGCACCTGATCGCCGTGCCGCTGTTCATAGTGGCGTTTCTGCTGATGGTGTCCGGGGTGTTCAGTCTGAGCCTCGCGAACATCGCCATCGGCGTGGTCGGCCTGCTCGCTGCGCTGGGCCTGCAACGCCACGGTCACAAGCTGGAGGAGCAAGCCTCCGAGCCGTTCAGTGATCGCAAAGATGCGGTGTCACGCTTGCTGGTCGAGCAGTTCCTGACGTTCCCACGGTTTTTCCTGAGTGGCGGCTGGTGGCGTGCCTGGCGTGAGCGCCACCGTCGCCACTGAATCAGCCGAAAATCGTCACCGTCTGCCGGCTGATGGCGATCAACTGACCGTCCGCGCTCCACAACTTGGCGGCCGCATGACCATAGCCGTCTGCGGCGTGTTCGGTTTCCACCCGGTATTTGCACCAGTCCAGCGTGCTTAACGCCAGCAGCGGCTGGACGAACTCGATGGTCCATGTCAGCGTGCTGCCCATCGCCGTTTTTTTCAGGTGCGGCAACAAGGAGGGTGGCCAAGCGTCCACCAGCGCGAGGATATGCGCCTCTGTGACAGCCTCTTCTTTCACATCCCCACGCAAACGCACCCAGCCGCCCATCTCTCGGGAGTTGTTGCCGGTAAACGGCATGCCACCGACAGCCCAACGCAGTGCCAGATGCTGCATGAATTCCGGCAACACGCCCGGGATGAAGGGCAAATCCTGGCACGCCTCCCAGTGCTTCATTTCGGGTGCTGGCTCGGCCGTCACCGACACTTCCGAGGGCCTTGACGCACCGAAGCTGCCCTGGATCAACGTCACCACTTGCCCCTTCTGCATCGCCCGGCCCAGCACTTGGCTGACGGCTTTACCTTCGCGCAACACATCGACTTCAAAGCTGACAGGCACCTCTGGCTCGACAGGACCGACAAAGGTGATCGCCAGCGAACGCACCGGCCGGTCTGCCGGGACTTTTGCGCGCATGGCCTCATATTGCAACGCTGCCACCAAGCCACCGAAACTGGCGCGGCCCTGCGCCCATCCGGCCGGAATAGACAGCTCCAGCGGTTGCCGGCGGACGGCGTCGAGCAAATCGCAAAAGCGCATGAAAACCTCAGAGATGGGAAAAGTAGAGAGGGATCTTAACCAGCCAGCGACGTCGACACAGCACTTATTCCGGCCAAAAGCACTGACAGATGAGCCGCGCCCGCTTTGGAATACGAATCCTCATCCAACACAAAATAAATGTGGTGTTTTCAGGATTTGAAGCAAGTGGCGCTGAGCTTGTCGAGAACGCGGTCAGCGCGGGTTTCGGCATCGGCCAACGTGGTTTTCCAGACAGAGACACAAGGCAGCAAATCTGGCTCTTCAACAGCCCTGGCCAGCCATTGCCAACTGTCGTGCCAATCACCTAGAGCGCTCTGAGCCGCTTTCAATCGGGTCAAGGCGGCCTTCGGCAAACGGTCCAGTTCAGGATAGGCTTCAATGCCATAACGCACACGCTTGATCAGCAGGCGCAAACGGTGGCGGTCATGGGCCGGATCGTGCAGCGCAACGTCGAGTTTTTTCCACTGCTTCCCAAGGCGTTTTTCAATACGCTTGCGCAAGCCCTTGAGCAACCCCTGACGTTGAGAGGCGCGCAAAAAACGCGGGAAGGCATCGAAGATCATCATCAACTGCGCCAGCTCGGGACTCGCCGCCACCGCCGGATACGCCTGAGCCATCTGCACCATGCGCCAGTGCGCGGCTTCGGGTTGACCGTGCTCAAGCAAATAGCCCGCCAGCACTTCGCGATCACGCAGCGGCGTGGTCAGCTCGCCAACGCGAGCCGCTGCCACCTCCACCTGTTCCACGCCGGGAAGGCCGCGCAAGGGTCGCAACAGGCTGCGCAAACGGCGAACCGTGGTGCGCAGCTCGTGCAATGCCTCAGGGTCAGTGCGGGCACTCAAACGTGCCTGACAGGCCAACAAGCGGACTTCAAGACCCAGAACATGAGCCACCAACCGATCAACCAAATCAGACATCGTTTGCTCCCTGAATCGAGTGTCCCTGTTGCCTATAGGATGCTTCAACGGCCGGCACGAGACTCACGAATATAGAAGCGCGCTTTCTCGGCCTTGCTGGTGCAGCCTTCGTAAGCTTCGAATTGTTGCTGGGTCTTGGCGCCGGTCAACAACGACAAGGCCTTGGAGTAGCTGACAGTCCCGGCGAAACCTTCGGCCTTGGCCAAGTCTAGCTCACGCCACGCGGCGTCAATCTGGCTACCGCAGCTCTCGCGGTAAGCCGTTTTGCCGGCACAACCGGCGAGCGCCAGAGCCATCAAAGGTACGCAAATCCAGGCTTTCATCAATACCACCTCAAGTTAGGTCAACAATCATGCAGGTAAGACGGCCCGGCGGGTGAAAAGTGCCTTGGCCGCACTAAGCAAACTCACTATAGCGCGCGCAAGAATAGCCACTGCCGCCATGGAGTGTCGAAAAAACGACGCACTCGGCCCATCGAACGACCTTGGCGATTGAAGCCCGCCCCTCGATGGGTGCATTGTTGAACCTTGTCAGACGAGGGCGATTCATGAAAAAGCGTATCGCACTGGTACTGGGCTCTGGTGGAGCCCGAGGTTATGCCCATATCGGTGTCATTCAAGAACTCGAACGGCGCGGCTACGACATCGCCTGCATCGCCGGTTGTTCCATGGGGGCGGTGGTTGGCGGAATTTATGCCGCCGGCAAACTCGACGAATATCGCGACTGGATCGAGAGCCTGGACTACCTCGATGTGTTGCGTCTGGTGGACGTCAGCTTTCGGCTTGGCGCCATTCGCGGTGAAAAAGTCTTCGGGCAAATCCGCAAGATCGTCGGCGAAATCAATATTGAAGACCTGCGCATTCCCTACACGGCGGTAGCCACGGACCTGACCAACCAGCAGGAAATCTGGTTCCAGGAAGGCTGCCTGCACCAGGCCATGCGCGCCTCGGCGGCGATCCCCAGTCTCTTCACCCCGGTGATGCAGGGCAACCGGATGCTGGTGGATGGCGGCATTCTCAACCCGTTGCCGATCGTGCCAGTGGTGTCTAGTCATTGCGACCTGATCATCGCGGTCAACCTCAACTCAACCAACCAACGCCACTATCAAATGCCGGTGATCCAGCGCCCGGCGGCCTTCAAAAGCCGTTTCGACAGTTTGATCAACTCACTGGGTTCGAAGATGCCGTTCCGCCGCAATCAGGCGGAAAAATTGCTTCTGCTGGAAAAGGAAGCGTTGATGGCAGAAGCGGCTGACATCAATCCTTGGATCGAATCTGCCGACCCCGAAGCCCAGCAACCCGCCGCTGCCCCTGAACGCGAAGGTGCGCCGAAGTCGGCCACGGGATCGTTCATCATCGACAACGTTGGGCCGGCGTCTTTGCTGGACCTCATCAACCAAAGTTTCGAGGTGATGCAAACTTCGTTGGCGCAGTACAAAATCGCCGGCTATCCGCCGGATATTTTGATCAACGTGCCGAAGCGGGTGTGCCGGTTTTTCGAGTTTTACAAGGCACCTGAGTTGATCGCGCTGGGTCGGGAGATTGCGCGGGATACGTTGGATCGGTATGAGAATGAGCGGGATTCCTGAAGCTCTCGGGTGAATCGAAGTGCCCCTTCGCGAGCAAGCCCGCTCCCACATTCGACGGCATTCTCATTGAATGAACTCGGTGAAATGTGGGAGCGGGCTTGCTCGCGAAATCGCCAGATCAGGCGACGAAGAACTAAAGGCTGCCCTCACTCAGCAACCGATACCCAACCCCCGCCTCAGTCACGATAAACCGGGGTTGAGTCGGGTCATCCGCGAGCTTCTGGCGCAAATGCCCCACCACAATCCGCAGGTAATGACTGTCCTCGATATGGGTCGGCCCCCAGATATCCTTGAGCAGTTGCTGCTGGGTAATGACCCGCCCCGGATGCCGCGCCAGTTGTGCCAGCACCGCGTACTCCTTGCGCGTCAGAGCCACTTCGACGCCATCGAGCAACACCCGCCGGTAAGCCAGGTCCACCGTCAACGGGCCGAACGTCAGCGCCGCTTGCTGAGCCTCACCCACTGGCGCTTGTCGTAGCAAGGCGCGCACCCGTGCCAGAAATTCCTGAATGCCAAAGGGCTTGGTTACGTAGTCATTGGCGCCACCATCCAGTGCTTCAACCTTCTGCCCTTCGCTTGCACGCACCGACAGCACCAGCACCGGCACCGTCGACCATTCGCGAAACTCGCGCAGAACTTGCTGGCCGTCCATGTCGGGCAAACCGAGGTCAAGCACCAGCAAATCCGGTTTGTTCAGCGCCGCGTACGCCAGGCCTTCGGTGCCGGTGCCGGCCTCCAGCACTTTGTACCCTTGGGAGACCAGGCTGATGCGCAGGAATTTGCGGATTTGCGGTTCATCGTCGATGACCAAAATGGTCGCAGTCTGGCTCATGGTGTCCGATCGCCGCATGGAGAGGTCCAAAGGGTATCAGGCTTCACTTTCAGCGTTCACTTTCAAAAGCAGGTTGTTCCTGCAAAGGCAAGTGAAGCGTGATGCAGGTCCCACGTCCTTCAATGCCGTCGGCAACGCTGATCCGTCCGCCATGCGCGCCCACCATCCCCTGACAGATCGCCAGCCCGAGTCCGGTGCCTTGGCCGCCCCGATCACCGCGCGCAGCGGTGTAGAACATGTCGAAAATCTTCGCCCGCTCCTCCTGCGGAATGCCCGGACCTTCATCGCTCACCGAGAAAAACAGCTCGCGGTCATCGGCCCCGGCGCGCAATTGCAGACGTCCATGGGCCGGTGAAAATCGCGCGGCGTTTTCCATTACGTTGACCAGTGCCTGTTCGATCAGCGCCGCGTGGACAAACAGCAGCGGCAACTCTGGCGGCACGTCAGTGCTGACCTGCAGAGGCGCCAGCACCGCGCGCAGTCGATTGAGTGAACTGCCGACAATGTCGGCCGGCGATACCCAATCACGCGCCAGCTTCAACGCGCCGTGACCGAGGCGGGTCATGTCCAGCAGATTCTGGATGTAGCGATCCAGGCGCTCGGCTTCGTCCCGCGTGCCTTCTAGCAGTTCGCGGCGATCCTCCAGCGGGATGGCCTCGCCGAGGGCCAACAGGCTATCGATGCTGCCGCGCATAGACGTCAGAGGCGTGCGCAAGTCGTGGGACACCGAGGCCAAGAGTGCGCTGCGCAGTTGCTCGGTTTCGCCGTGCAGCCGCGCCGCTTCAAGGTCTTCGGCCAGTTGCGCACGGGCCAGCGCCTGGGCCAGCGGCTGGCTCAACGCGGTCAACAAACGTCGACGCTGGCCACTCAAAGTCCGGCCTTCTTTAGCGCACACGCCGAGCAACGCCAATGGCCCGTCTTCCACTGATAACGGCCACCACCACCAACGCCCCAACGGCAWGGTGCCGGTGCCCGCGCCCGCCGGTTGGTCGTGTTGCCAGGCCCAATCGGCGGCCGCGCGTTCGGCTTCGGAAAACTCCAGCGGGCCACCGGTTTCAATTTTCCAGCCGCCCTGCCCGTCTTGATTGAGCAGGCACAACTGCAAGTCACTCCAGCCGTTGAGGTGCTGGGCGGCGGCGCTGACCACGGCTTGACGATCGGTGGCCGCCGTCAGTTTGCGCGACAGGTCGAGCAATTCGCTGGTCTCTTCCTGGGTGTCACGCAGCGCCTCTAATTGCCGGCGTTGCCGGGCCGCGAGGTTGCCGGTGAGCGCCGCCATCAGCAGGAAGAACAGCAAGGTCAACACGTCTTCTTCGCGCTGGATGCTGAAGGAAAAATTCGGTGGTATGAACAGGAAGTCATAGGTCAAAAACGACAGCGCCGCACAGGCCAGCGCCGGGCCAAGACTACTGCGCACCGCCACCAGCAACACGGCGGCGAGGAACACCAGCGAGATGTTGGGCAGCGGCAAAATACTCGCCACGCCCCAGGCCAACGCACTGGCTAACACCGTCGCCACTGCCGCCAGCGCATAGTCGAACCACACCAGCGACTGAGTCGAACGCTGGCGCGGTTGATGCGGCAGTTGATCGCTGTCGAGGACGTTGATCTCCAGCCCGCGCGCATCACGCAGCAGGCGTGACGCCAAACCACCGCCGAACAGGCGCCGACGCAAACGCTGCCGCGACTGGCCGACCAGCACCAGACTGGCCCGGCGTTCGGCGGCGTGCTGGATCAGGGTTTTCGCGACTTCGCCAGCGCGCAACAACACTACTTCTCCACCGAGGCGTTCGGCCAATTGTTGGGCACTTTGCAGGCGCAGGCGCGATTGCTCGTCACGCACGCTGCCGTTGTCGACATGCACCAGGCTCCACGGCAAATGCCGACGCTGAGCGACGCGACTGGCGTGACGCACCAGACGCTCGGCCTGAGCATCGCCATCGACACCGACCAACAGGCGACCACGCACCGCTGGCGCCGCCTGACCGAGTTGGCGATAACCCTGGGCCAGGTCATTGTCGACTTGAGCGGCGGCAGTTTGCATCGCCATCTCGCGCAGAGCGGTCAGGTTGGTCTGGGTGAAAAACGCGTCAATGGCCGCCCGCGCCTGCTCCGGCACGTAGACTTTGCCGTCGCGCAAACGCTCCAGCAGTTCGCGCGGTGGCAGGTCGATCAGCAGCAGTTCGTAGGCTTCTTGCAGGACCCAGTCCGGCAAGGTTTCACGCACCTGCACACCGGTAATGCCGCGCACTTGATCGTTGAGACTTTCCAGGTGCTRGACGTTGACCGTAGTGAACACGTCGATGCCGGCGGCGAGCAATTCCTGGATGTCTTGCCAGCGCTTGGCGTGGCGACTGCCGGGGGCGTTGCTGTGGGCCAGTTCGTCCACCAACACCAATTTCGGTTTGGCCGTGAGCAGACCGTCGAGGTCCATTTCTTCGAGCATCACGCCCCGGTATTCCGAGCGCACCAGCGGCTGTTGCGCCAAGCCGCCGAGCAGTGCTTCGGTTTCGGCGCGGCCATGGGTTTCCACCACACCGGCGATGACTTTCACGCCCTGGCGCAGTTGGGTGTGAGCGGCCTGCAACATGGCGTAGGTTTTACCGACACCGGGCGCGGCACCGAGAAAAACCTTGAGCCGGCCACGGCCATCGCGGGGCAGGTCTGCTAACAGCGCGTCGGCGCGGCCGGAGTCACTCATATTTGCTCTCATTGTTCGGATGTTAATGGGGTGACTGTTCTGCCGCCTTCGGGAGCAAGCCCGCTCCCACATTTTTGAATGCATTCCCCTGTGGGAGCGGGCTTGCTCGCGAAGGCAGCACCCCCGATCTACAGGTTTTTCAACGCGATATTCAGCGCCAGCACATTCACCACCGGCGGCCCCACCAATGGCTGCTCGATGTGCGCATCCAGCAACTGTTGAAGGGTCGCCACCGGCAGATGACGCGCGGCGGCCACTCGCGCCAGTTGATAGGCAATCGCCGCCGGTGGCAAGTGCGGATCGAGGCCGCTGCCGGAGGTGGTAAGCATCGCCAAAGGCACTGGTCCCTGCCCCGGCACGAGCAGTTTGTTGGCATCGTCGATCACCCGAGTGGCCAATGCCGGATTGCTCGGCGACAGGTTGCTCGCGCTGCTCGACACTGTGGCAAAAGCACCAGCCGATGGGCGTGAATGAAACCAGGCGTCACCGACAAAATCCTGGGCAATCAGCGACGAGCCACGAACCTTGCCGTCGGCATCGCGCACCAGGCTGCCATTGGCTTGATCCGGGAACGCGACCTGGGCGACACCGGTGACCACCAAGGGGTAGGCGACGCCGGTGATCAGGGTCATCAGGACCAAAAGGCTCAAGGCCGGACGTATCATTGTGGTCATTTCAAAATCCTCGAATTCGGATAACAAATATCAGGTGCACCGTTTTGTATTCATCGCGAGCAAGCTCTGCTCCTACGGGTTGGCGTCGTCACGGCTTTGGGAACACTCAAACCCTGTAGGAGCAAGGCTTGCCCGCGATCGAGCGCGAAGCGCTCGCCAGGGTCAAACCAGATGCAACGCGGTCAACAGCATGTCGATCGCCTTGATGCCCACGAACGGCACCACAATCCCGCCCAATCCGTAGATCAACAAATTGCGCCGCAGCAACGCCGCAGCACTCGCGGCCTGCACCCGCACGCCACGCAATGCCAGCGGAATTAGCACGACGATGATCAAGGCGTTGAACACAATCGCCGACAGAATTGCACTCTGCGGACTACTCAGGTGCATGACGTTCAGGACGCCCAGTTGCGGATAGATCGAAGCGAACAGCGCCGGCAAAATAGCGAAATATTTGGCCACGTCGTTGGCGATGGAAAACGTCGTCAGCGCACCGCGCGTCACCAGCAATTCCTTGCCAATCTGCACCACGTCCAGCAGCTTGGTCGGGTCGCTGTCGAGGTCGACCATGTTCGCCGCTTCGCGCGCCGCTTGCGTGCCGTCGTTCATCGCCATACCGACGTCCGCCTGAGCCAGCGCCGGCGCATCATTGGCGCCATCTCCGCACATGGCGACCAGGCGACCGTCGTTTTGCTCGTGACGGATGCGCGCCAGTTTTTTCTCCGGCGTGGCTTCGGCCAGCACATCATCGACGCCCGCTTCGGCGGCAATCGCGGCGGCGGTCAGCGGGTTGTCGCCGGTTACCATGACCGTGCGAATCCCCAATTTGCGCAGTTCGGCGAAACGCTCACGGATGCCGGGCTTGACCACGTCCTTGAGGTGAATCACGCCGAGCAATTTACCGTCGACGCAGACCAGCAAGGGGGTGCCGCCACTCTGGGCAATCTTGTCGATTTCCCGGGACAATGGTGCGGCCAGGTCGGCACGTTTCAGRCCGACGAAAGCAAGCAACGAATCCACCGCGCCTTTGCGATACACACGGCCCTGACAGTCGACACCGGACAGGCGGGTTTCAGCGCTGAACGGTACCGCCGTCAGCAATTCGGTGGCGGGTTCTGGTTGTGGTTGAGTGCCGCGCAGGTACTCGACGATGGATTTACCTTCAGCCGTGTCATCGGCCAGAGAGGCGAACAACGCGCCCTCGGCCAGTTCCCTGGCGGTGACACCCGGTGCCGCATGAACCGCCGTACAACGACGGTTGCCGAAGGTGATGGTGCCGGTCTTGTCCAGCAGCAAGACGTGTACGTCCCCCGCCGCTTCCACGGCACGGCCGGACTTGGCGATCACGTTCAGTCGCACCAGACGGTCCATCCCGGCGATACCGATGGCGGACAGCAAACCGCCAATGGTGGTCGGAATCAACGTGACCAATAATGCCGCCAGGAACACCAGCGGCAGGCTGCCATTGGCGAAGTGGGCGAACGGTTGCAGGGTAACGACCACCAGAAGGAAGATCAGGGTCAGGCCGATCAGCAGGATGTCGAGTGCGACTTCGTTCGGGGTTTTCTGGCGTTTGGCGCCTTCGACCAGGGCGATCATGCGGTCCAATGTCGACTCGCCAGGGTTGGCGGTGATCTTTACCAGCAGCCAGTCGGAAACCAGACGCGTGTTGCCGGTGACGGCCGAACGATCGCCTCCGGACTCACGAATCACCGGCGCGGACTCACCGGTAATCGCTGCTTCGTTGACTGCCGCGATGCCTTCAATCACCTCGCCGTCACCGGGGATCATTTCCCCCGCTTCGACGCGGACCACATCACCCCTGCGCAGGCTGGTCGCCGGCACCACCTGGAACGTGCCGTTAGCGGTTTGGCGACGGGCGCTCAAGCCTTCACTACCGGCCTTGAGGCTGTCGGCACGAGCCTTGCCGCGACCTTCGGCCAAGGCCTCGGCGAAGTTGGCGAACAGCACGGTGAACCACAACCACAGCGCGATTTGCGCGGCGACAAAAGTCGGCACGGCGCTGTCGGGAATGAAGCACAGCACGGTGGTCAGGATCGCAGTCAGCTCGACCACCAGCATCACCGGCGCACGCTGTAATTGCCGTGGGTCGAGCTTGACGAAGGCTTGCACCAGCGCCGGGCGCCAGAGGGCCGAGATCGCGGTTTTTGGTTGTTCCGGCGCCTTGACGACGGCGGTTTTGCTTACAGGCATATTCATGATGGATTCCTTAGCTCCTTATTCAAAAGGCAGCCATGCTCAGATGTTCAGCAATCGGCCCCAGCGCCAGCGTCGGCAAGAAGGTCAAACCACCCACCAGCAAAATGGTCACGGTCAGCAAAGTCACAAACAGCGGGCCATGAGTCGGGAAACTGTTCTGGCCGATCGGTGCGGCTTTCTTCATCGCCAGGCTGCCGGCCAACGCCAGTACCRGGAGGATGTAACCGAACCGGCCGATCAACATGCCAAGACCGAGCATCAGGTTGTGGAACGCGGTGTTGGCACCGAACCCGGCAAATGCCGAACCGTTGTTGGCACTGGCCGAGGTGTAGGCGTACAGCAATTGACTGAAACCGTGTGGGCCAGGGTTACTCACCGCCGCGACCGGGCCGGGCAAGCTTGCGGCAATCGCGCTGAGCACCAGCACGCCCACCGGCATCACCAGCAGGGTCACCACCAGCAGTTGCACTTCCCTGGCTTGCAGTTTTTTGCCGAGGTATTCCGGGGTGCGGCCGATCATCAGGCCGGCGAGGAATACCGCGATCAACACGTTGAGCAACATGCCGTAGAGCCCGGCGCCGACGCCGCCGAAAATCACTTCGCCGACCATCATGTTGACCAGCGCGACCATGCCGCTCAGCGGGTTGAGGCTGTCGTGCATGCCATTGACCGAGCCGTTGGACGCAGCCGTGGTGGTCACCGACCAGAGCACGGTGGCGGTGGTGCCAAAGCGCGCTTCCTTGCCTTCCAGCGGCGCGGTCAGTTCGACGGCGACGTTGTTGAGGGTCGGGTTCGGTTGGTACTCGGCCCACAGCGAGGTCGCGCCGCCAATCATAAACAGCGCCAGCATGCAGGCGATGATCGCGCGGCTCTGACGCAGGTCTTTGACGTAATGGCCGAAGGTGAACACCAGGGCGACCGGGATCAGGATGATCGACGCCATCTCGAACAGGTTGCTCCACGCCGTAGGGTTCTCGAACGGATGCGCCGAGTTGACGCCGAAGAAGCCACCACCGTTGGTGCCCAGTTGCTTGATCGCAATCTGGCTGGCGGCCGGGCCGAGCGGGATCACTTGATCGACGCCCTGCATGGTTACCGCGTTAACGTACTGCGCGAAGGTTTGTGGCACGCCCTGCCAGACCAGATACAGCGCCAGCAGCAGGCACAGCGGCAGCAAGCCATAGAGGGTGGCGCGGGTCATGTCGACCCAGAAGTTGCCGAGGGTTTTGCTCGACTTGCGACCGATACCGCGACACAGGGCTACCAACACGGCGAGGCCGGTGGCGGCACTGACGAAGTTCTGCACGGTGAGGCCGACCATCTGACTCAGGTAGCTCAGGGTGGCTTCGCCGCTGTAGGACTGCCAGTTGGTATTGGTCATGAAGCTGACGGCAGTATTGAACGCTTGCGTCCACTCCTGACCCGGCAGGTTTTGTGGATTGAGTGGCAGGTGATCCTRGAACATCAGGATCGCGAACAACAGCAAGAAGCCCGCGAGGTTGAAGGCGAGCAAAGCCAGGGTGTATTTCTGCCAGCTCTGTTCAGCCTGCGGATCAACGCCGGCCACGCGATAACAGCCGCGTTCCACCGGCCCGAGAATCGGCGTCAGCCAGGTGCGCTGACCTTCCATGACCTTGTAGTAGAAGCGCCCGAGAAACGGCGCCGGGACCATCACCACCGCGAAAAACGCGAGGATCAGCCAATAGTCATAACTGTGCATAGCCGCTCCTAGTTCCGGTCCGCGCGCAACAGCGCAACCAACAGATAAATGAACAGCCCCACTGCCAGCAGCAGTGACACTCCGTCCAGAACGCTCATGGAAGTTCTCCGTATTGCGGCGCAGTGCCGCGTGTGGAGCCATTGTCGGCAGGGAGGCTGTAAAGTAACGAGATCGAGGGTGTGGGCGGGGCATAAAGAAAGCGTAAAGAGTGTGTTTATGCGGGCGTTGCAGCGTGGTTTTGTGTTGGCTGGACTGTCCTCTTCGCGAGCAAGCCCGGTCCCACATTCAACAGTGTTCAATCCAGACAACGAAGATCGAATGTGGGAGCGGGCTTGCTCGCGAARGCGGCGTTACAGGCAGCAACGCTCTGAACTGGCGCACAAAAACCGCGCATTCAGCAGCGAACATTCCCGATACGACACGTTTTTACCCTTTACGACTGCTGTCACTACACTGGCACGCCCACTGCACACGCCCTCCCCTGAGCAATCCAAACCGTTCAGGGAGCAACTGCATGAACACACAACTCAAACCCACACTCGGCACGTTGCACCTGTGGGGCATTGCTGTCGGGCTGGTGATTTCCGGTGAGTATTTCGGCTGGAGTTACGGCTGGGGCGTCGCAGGGACATTGGGCTTTCTAGTGACCTCGTTCATGGTCGCCACCATGTACACCTGCTTCATCTTCAGCTTCACCGAACTGACCACCGCGATTCCCCATGCCGGCGGTCCCT
>NZ_JBFULH010000098.1:0-12689 GCF_056400445.1 Pseudomonas sp. P5_B2
CGCCGGATCGGCCCACCAGGCCGATTTTTTCGCCCGGACGAATGTTCAGGCTCAGGCCATCGAGCACTTGGCGTTCGCCATTGTAGTTGAAGCTCACGTTGTCGAAGGTCACAGCCCCGCCGGCGGTCACCAGGACGCTCGCTTCCGGCGCATCCTGCACCTTTGGGCCGCGGGTAAGGGTTGCCATGCCATCCTGCAAGGTGCCGATGCCCTCGAACAGCGAGGTCATTTGCCACATGATCCAGTGCGACATGCCGTTTATACGCAACGCCATGGCGGTAATCGCCGCCACGGCACCTGTGCCGACTTCGCCCAGGTGCCACAGCCAAAGCGCATAACCGCCTGCTGCCATGATCAACGCCACCACCAATGCTTGGTTGACGATTTCGAATTGGCTGACCAGACGCATCTGGCGAAAGCCGGTCTGCTTGAAATCCTCCATGGCCGCGCGCGCGAAGTGCGCTTCACGATTGGAATGCGAGAACAGTTTCACTGTCGTGATGTTGGTGTAGGCGTCTGAGATACGTCCGGTCATCGAGGAGCGCGCATGGGCCTGTTCCTGTCCGACTTTCCCCAAGCGGGGGACGAAGTAGAGCATGGCCAGCCCGAACAACACGATCCAGGCAAGGAAGGGCAGCATCAGTTTCAGTGCGAAGCCGCCGGCCAGTGCGATGATCGCGATGAAATACACCCCGATTCCGGGTGCGATCTCGATAAGGGTGAACAGCACGTCGCGCACGGCCAGCGCAGTCTGCATCACTTTCGTGGTGACCCGGCCGGAGAACTCATCGGAAAAGAACGAAAGGCTTTGCCGGAGCATCAGGCGGTGGAAGTCCCAACGCAGCCGCAACGGCAGATTGATCGCCAATATCTGGTGCTGCACCATCGTACGCAACGCCACCAGCCCGATGCTGGTAAGCATCACGATGCCCATACCCCACAACACGCGACTCTCCTGCGCAGCCGCATCACCACCGGCCTGCCAGGTCGAGAGCAGATCCACGACCTGCCCGAGGAAAGAAAACAGCCAGGCTTCGTAGATCGACACTGCGGCGCTGAGCAGCGCAAACGCAAGAATATAGCCGCGGGCGCCCCGGGTGCACGCCCAAAGGAACTTGGCCAGGCCTTCAGGTGGCGGTGGTACCTCGTCGGGCGGGAAGGGATCAAGTCTTTGTTCAAATGCGCGAAGCATGGTGGTCTCCGAAACGATCAAGTTAAGGGATTCTGCCATTTAAAGGTCACGTTGAGGGTTATGTGGAGTGGCGGGGATGGCTCTATTGACCTGTTGCCCTGGAGTACTCCTGCGCAATCCCTCGTTTCAACCTTCGCGTTTTATATCGGGTGATTCCGTTTGACTGTCTGCTGGACGCCCAGGGTTCATGACCGCTGACGCAACCGGAATAACGATATGATTATATGTTCCTTTCATAATTATCGGTCATTAATATAATCAATTATGTTTTCTGGCTCTGCCTCAGAACCTCGCCGGGACGTCACTCTACTGAGCCGATTTTTGCTCAGCCTCCTCGAATCCACCCATGCCAGGGCTTTTCATGAAGTTGAAAAAACTCATCGTCGCCGCCAGTCTGTTGTTCGCCGCAGCAGCGGCTCATGCGGATCAAGCCATCGATATCAGCTACCAGCGCTCCTCGACGTTATGGATTTTGCTCAAGCAAAGCGGCCAACTGGAAGAGCGCTTGAAACCTTTGGGCTTCACCGTCAACTGGCATGAGTTCAGCACCGGCCTGCTCAGCTCGTTGAATGCGGGCAGTGTCGATTTGCATGCAGACGTAGCGGACGCCTTTGCGTTGTTCACCCAGGCAGCAGACGCGCCGTTGACCTACTACGCGCGGGAAAATCCGTCGTCCAGTGCTCAGGCAATCATCGTTCAGGACAATTCACCGATCCATAGCGTCGCTGATCTGAAAGGCAAAACTGTCGCGGTTTCCAAGGGATCTGGCAGCAACTTTCTGTTGATTGCGGCGTTAAAGAAAGCCGGATTGACCCTCGCCGATATCATCCCGCGTTACCTGGAAGCGCCGGATGGCGGGGCAGCATTTGCCAACGGCAGTGTCGATGCATGGGCCATCTGGGACCCGTTCCTGGCGACCCAACAACGGGAACATCACGTGCGTGTCCTGGCTGATGGCAAGGACGGTGTCGCCAATTACAACCGCTTCTACCTGGCGACGTCGACGTTCGCGAACGCCCATCCGGACGTACTGCAAGTCACCTTCGATACCCTGCACGAGACCGGGCGATGGGTCAAAGYGCACCCGCAGGAAGCCGCGCAAATCCTCGGGCCGCTGTGGGGCAACATTCCGCCCGCCACGGTCGAGTTGGCGAACACTCGCCGCAGCTACGACATCGTCCCGGTCAAGGTCGATGAACTGGCCGAGCAGCAACGCATCGCCGACACCTATTACGCGGCAAAGCTCACACCCAAGCCATTGAAGGTGTCCGACATCGCTGTCTGGACGCCGAAGGCGAAGTAAGGGGGCGTTGCCATGAGTCGTCAAATTCACCTGTCAGCCTTCTTGTTGACCGGTCCGGTCATCCACAGCCACGCGGCGTGGCGTCACCCGGAAACCGTCGGCAATTACCTTGAGCCCGAGTACTACACGCGCGTGGCGAAAGTCGTGGAGGAGGGGTTGTTCGACTTTTTGTTCTTCGCCGATCGCCTTGCGGTGGGCGACCAGATGGGTGGCACCCGGGATCTGGCCTTGCGTTATGGCGCCCAGGACGCGACGCGCCTGGACCCGTTGCCAATCCTGTCTTACCTGATAGGGCAGACCAGCAAGCTGGGGCTGGGGGCAACCCGTTCCACCACTTATTACGAACCGGCGCATATCGCCCGGGAATTCGCCACCCTGGACCACCTGTCCAAGGGCCGTGCCGCGTGGAATATCGTCACTTCGATGAACGACAGTGAAGGGCGGCTGTTCGGCAAGGACAAGCACCTGGAACATGACCTGCGTTACGACCGCGCCGACGAATTTGTCGAAGTGGCGTTGAAGCTGTGGCGTAGTTGGGGAGCAGACGCGCTCAAGCTCGACCGCGAGAGCGGAGTGCTGGCCGATCCATCGAAGATCCGCTCGGTGCAGCACCACGGCGAGTGGTTCAAGGTCGAAGGCCCGCTGAATATTCCGCGTACTCCCCAAGGTCGGCCGGTGCTGATCCAGGCCGGCTCGTCTGGACGTGGTCGACGTTTCGGCGCGCGTTGGGCCGAGGCGATCTTCACTATTCATCCACATTTGGCCGCCATGCGTGCCTTCCGTGACGACGTGCGTGCGCAGGTCGTGCAACAGGGCCGCGAGGCTGACAGCTGCAAAGTGCTGACGGCGGTCATGCCGTTTATTGGTGGCACCGAAGCCGAAGCGCGGGCCAAGCGTGATCGGCACAACGCGCTGGCGCGTCCGGAGTTGGGGCTGGTCACGCTGGCGTCACAGCTCAATGTCGATCTGTCGCCGTTTCCGTTATCCGCGACCCTGGCTGAGGTTGCCCAATCGCCATTGATCCATCCTGCTGCCGCCGAAAAGCTGCTGATGCAAGGCGCGGAAACGACCCTGGAGCAACTGGGACGGATTTTCTCCAGCAGCGTACGCGTGCCGCAACTAGTGGGCACCGGCGCACAAATCGCCGATCAATTGGCCGAGATGTTCCTGGGCGATGGCTGCGATGGTTTCGTGATCTCGCCGGGTTATCTGCCGGGCTCGTTCAGCGAATTCGTCGAAAGCGTGATTCCCCATCTGCAACGCAAAGGGCTGTTCCGCCGTGCTTACGAAGGCTCGACCCTGCGCGAGCATCTGGGGCTCGGCGAATTGAAAGACTAACCACCTCTACCAACCAAAAGGATATTTGAATGGCTGTTTTCGATCGATTAAGCCGTCGTCACTTGCTGGGTATGGCCAGCGTCGCCCTGGCGAGCCCACTGTTGATGTCGCTGCCGCGCCCCAGTTGGGCGACCGATGAACATGCTGGACACGCCATCGATACCGGCGCCGAGCCCACCGGCACTGGTGAGTTCATCCGGCTGGACACCCCGCGTGCGCTGAAACTGGCGGTGAATCTCAATGCGGTATGCCTGGCGCCGGTGGTGGTTGCTCACGGACAAGGCTTCTTCAAGAAGCACAACCTTGATGTCGAGCTGGTCAACTTCGGCAACTCCACCGAAGTGCTGCTTGAAGCGATCGCGACYGGTAAGGCTGATGCCGGTGTCGGTATGGCGTTGCGTTGGCTCAAGGCGCTGGAGCAGGGCTTCGACGTCAAGCTCACCGCAGGTACACATGGTGGTTGCCTGCGTTTGCTCAGTGCGGTCAACGGTAACGTGCATAAGCTGGAAGACCTCAAGGGCAAAACCATCGGCGTCACCGACATGGCCAGTCCGGACCGCAATTTCTTCTCGATCCTGTTGAAAAAACACGGCGTCGATCCGGTGCGCGATGTGGACTGGCGACTGTACCCGGCCGACTTGTTGGGCACTGCGCTGGAGCGTGGTGAAGTCCAGGCGGTCAGCGGCAGTGACCCGTTCATGTACCGCCTGATCAATTCCGGCAAGGCTCAGGAACTGTCCACCAACCTGGTCGAAGAGTACGCCAACCTCAGTTGCTGCGTCGTCGGCGTCACCGGCAAATTGGTACGCGAAGAAAAACGCGTGGCCGCGGCGCTGACCCAAGCGATTCTCGAGGCCCACGATTATTCGGTGAAAAATCCCGAGGCGGTGGCCAAGGGTTTCCAGGCCCATGCGTTGAATACTTCGGTCGAAGAAGTCAAAGCGATCCTGCATGACCACACCCACGGCCACCATGCCGTGGGCGCGCTGCTGACCAAAGAAATCACCACCTACGTCACTGACCTGCAAACCGTGGAAGTGATTCGCCAGAGCACTAACGCCGGCGAGTTTGCCAAGGAGATCACTGTCGATGTCTTCAGCTGAATTTTCGACACTGGCCGCTCCCGCCACGCAGCGGGCTTTCAAGGTGTGGCGCCAAGGCGCGATTGCGGTGGCTGCGTGGGTGGCGGTCGCGTTGTTGATCAGCTATTGGCCGAATGCCACGCGGGTTTGGCCAATGACCCAGGGCCTGGCGAATCTCAGTCTGGCAGTGGCGGCATTGATCGGACTGTTGGGCCTCGTCGGTCGCTGGTCTGCGAAGGTCGCCAGTCGTATGAGTGCCGCGGGTGCCTGGTTGATCGCGTTGCCGATTCTGTTGGGTATCTGGGAATTGCTGACCGCCAAGCTGGGCCTGCTGCCGGTGCCRTTCTTCGCACCACCACAGGCGTTGCTCGCGGTGTACGTGGAAGATTGGCCGCGCCTGGCGGATAGCTTGCTGCATTCGGCGCTGTTGCTGGGCAGTGGTGTGGCGTTGGGCGGCGCGACCGGTTTTGTCGCCGGGGTCGCCATCGGCTGGTCGAGCAGCATCGGCTACTGGCTGCATCCGGTCTTGCGCATTCTCGGTCCAGTGCCTTCGACGGCATTGTTGCCGCTGTGCTTTTTTCTGTTTCCCTCCAGTTGGAGTGCCAGTGTTTTCCTGATCGCCCTGGCGACGTGGTTTCCGGTGACGGTGCTGACATGGTCCGGCGTGGCCAGCGTAGACAAAGCCTATTACGACGTAGCGCGGACCCTGGGCGCGAAACAGGGCTTTCTGATTTTCAAAGTGGCGATCCCGGCGGCATTGCCCCACGTGTTTGTCGGTTTGTTCATGGGGCTCGGTGCCTCGTTCTCGACCCTGGTGGTCGCGGAAATGATGGGCGTCAAATCCGGTATCGGCTGGTACTTGCAATGGGCCCAGGGTTGGGCGGCCTACGCCAATATGTACGCGGCGCTATTGATCATGGCACTGTCCTGCTCGGGGTTGATCTCCGGGCTGTTCCTGATTCGTGACCGACTGTTGGCCTGGCAAAAAGGAGCGGTGAAATGGTAGCGCTGGCACTCACATCGACCACCCCGGTTTTGCCTGGGCTGGCGTTGCGCATTAACACGTTGAGTCACGGTTTTGTCCTGGACGGTCAGCGCTTGCCGGTACTGGAGCAGGTTTCCCTCGACGTCGCCCCCGGTGAGTTCGTCGCCTTGCTTGGGCCTTCAGGTTGCGGTAAATCCACTCTGTTGCGACTGGTGGCAGGGCTGGAACCAGCCGATTCCGGTACGGTGCTGGCCGATGGCGCGCCGATTACCGGCCCGGACCCGAGCCGGGTCGTGGTGTTCCAGGACCCGACCTTGTACCCATGGCGGCGCGTATGGGACAACGTCGCCCTTGGCCTGGAAGCCCAAGGCCTGCTCAAAACCCATTCTGCCAAGGTCGATGACGCTCTGGAAAAAGTCGGCCTCAGCCAATTCGCGCGGGCGTATCCACGCCAGCTATCCGGGGGCATGGCCCAGCGCGTCGCCTTGGCCCGAGCGCTGGTCAACGAACCGCGTCTGCTGATTCTCGACGAGCCGCTGGGCAAGCTTGATTCGCTGACCCGCATCACCATGCAGAAAGAACTGATCGACCTGTGGCAACGCCAGGGCTACACCGCGCTGCTGGTGACCCACGATGTCGAAGAAGCCTTGCTGCTGGCCAATCGGGTGATTGTATTCAGTGACCGTCCGGCTGCGATCAAGGCACAACTGACCATCGAACGGCCGTATCCGCGTCATCGCGATGATCCTTATCTGGTAGACCTGCGGCGCCAGATCATGGGCCTGCTTGGGTTGGGAGAGAGCTGGTAATCACTTGTTCGAGACAACGAAACACCAATATGTTCGCTCCGACAAGGGGGCCACATTTCATAGGGAATACTTCGCACCATGAGTTTCACTTCGTTGCATTGGGGGGCGTACCGTCCGCAGGTCGTCGACGGGAAATTGGAGGCGATGGTTCCAGTGGAGTGGGACCCGGATCCGTCGCCCATCGGTGCCTCGATTCCCGAGGCCATTACGTCGCCGACGCGGATCCTGCGGCCGGCGGTGCGCCGCAGCTATCTGGAGAATCCCGGCGCCCATCCCGAACGGCGGGGTCAGGAACCCTTTGTCGAAGTGTCGTGGGACGTGGCGCTGGACCTGGTCGCTAGTGAACTGAAACGGGTCAGGACCGAGCAAGGCAACCAGGCCATTTTCGGCGGCAGCTACGGTTGGGGCAGCGCCGGGCGTTTCCATCATGCGCAAAGCCAGTTGCACCGTTTTCTCAACCTGTTCGGCGGCTACGTTTTTAGCACAGACAGCTACAGCCTTGGCGCAGGACGGGTGCTGATGCCGCACATTGTCGGCAACATGGATGGGTTGCTGGCCGCGCATACCTCGTGGAAAAATCTGGCGCAGCATTGCGAGTTGTTCATCGCCTTCGGCGGCCTGCCGGCGAAAAACGCACAGACCAGTCCCGGTGGTGCCAGTGAGCATCTGTTGTCCCGCGCGCTGGAAGACATGTCTGAGGCCGGCGTGCAGTTCATCAATGTCAGTCCCTTGCGCGACGATCTGACCGGACCGAAAAACATTCAATGGTTGCCGGTTCGCCCCGGCAGTGACACCGCGCTGATGATGGCGCTGTCCTTCGTGCTGGTCAGCGAAGGTTTGCTCGACGAGGACTTCATTCAGCGCTACACGGTCGGCTATGAGCAGTTTCGCGAGTATCTGCTCGGCCATGTCGATGGCCAGCCCAAAGACCCACTGTGGGCACAGGCGCTGACGGACATTGCGGCACCGCAAATCACCGCGCTGGCACGGCGCATGGCCAGCCAGCGGACCATGATCAACATCGCCTATTCGTTGCAGCGTTCTGTGCATGGCGAGCAGCCGTTCTGGATGACCGTGACCCTGGCCGCGCTGCTGGGTCAGATCGGCTTGCCGGGAGGTGGTTTCGGCTTGGGTTATGGCTGCATGAACAACACCGGCAGCGGTCGAAAATCGTTTTCCGGCCCACGCTTTTCCCAAGGGATCAACCCGGTCGAGGATTTCATTCCGGTGGCACGGGTGAGCGACATGCTGCTCAATCCGGGCGCGCCGTTCGACTACAACGGCAAGCAGTTGCGGTACCCGGACATCCGCCTTGTCTATTGGGCGGGGGGTAACATTTTCCATCACCATCAGGACCTCAATCGTTTGCTGGAGGCTTGGAAGCGGCCGGAAACCATCGTTGTTCATGAGCAGTTCTGGACCGCCCAGGCCAAGTATTCGGATATCGTGTTACCGGCGACGACGGCCCTGGAGCGCAACGACATCGGCAGCTCCGCATCGGACCGCTTCATGATCGCGATGCACCAGGCAATCGCGCCGGTGGGCGAATCCCGGGATGACTATTCGATCCTCGCCGATATCTCAGAGCGCCTGGGTTTCGCCGCCGCCTTCACCGAAGGTCGTGACGCCGAGGCATGGCTGCGCTTTACCTATGACGAGTCCCGGGGCAGGGCGCAGGAACAGGGGATTGAACTGCCAGATTTCGACGCTTTTTGGCGAGACGGATTGTTCGAAATTGCCTACCCCGATACCGACACCGTCTTGCTCAAGTCCTTCCGTGAAGATCCGGACGCGAACCCACTGCAGACCCCTTCGGGGCGGATCGAAATCTTTTCCGAACGCATCGCCAGTTTTGACTATGCCGACTGCCCCGGTCACCCGGTGTGGCTGGACAAGCCGCTGACGCCGTACCCGCTGCAGTTGCTGTCGAACCAACCGAAAACACGTCTGCACAGTCAGTACGATCACGGTGCCTACAGCCGTTCTTCGAAAATCCGCCAGCGTGAACCGCTGACCCTCAACACCGAGGACGCACGCGCCCGGGGCATTGTCGATGGCGACGTGGTCAAGGTGTTCAACGAGCGCGGCGCCTTTCTGGCCGGGGTGATTGTCTCGGATGGAATCCGTCCCGGTGTGGTGCAAATCGCCACCGGGGCCTGGTTCGATCCGCTGGTTCATGGGGAACGAAACAGCTTGGACAAACACGGCAACCCGAACATGATCACGGCCGATGTCGGCTCGTCGAGTTTGTCTCAAGGCTGCTCGGCACAAACCGCTTCGGTGGAGATCGTGAAGTGGGATCAGGCGTTGCCTGCCGTCACCGCTTTCGAGCCGCCGTTGATGGTTTAAGCGAGCACCTCACAGGTTCAGTGTCACGCTTTAGTCAATAGCATTACGGTATCTGGCCGGGCTCTTTTGGAATGCCTGGATTCGATATCACCTACGCCTTATGGCCGCCAAATCCCGACATCCTTCGTATCCACTGCCTTGGGCAACAAGCCGGCGGCAAAAAACGCATCGGCGATTTTCTGTTGTTCACCCAACTCGGCGCTTTTTACCGGTTGTACCTGATAGCTGCGATGGGTGTTGGCGCTCTCGACGGTTTCTACTCCCAGGTTGCCCCACAGTGGGCTGAGCACTTGTGCCGCTTCAAGGGGATTGGTCTTTACCCACCGACCGGTTTTGTCCAGTTGCTCATAAACCACCTTGAGTACGTCGGGGTGTGTGTTGGCGTAGCTTGTGCTGGTCAGGTAGTAGCGCTTGTAGCTGGCCAGGCCTGTGCCGTCAGCCAGGGTGCGGGTCGGCAGTTGCCGTTGGGCGCTGGTCAGGAAGGGTTCCCAGGTGACCCAGGCGTCGACCTTGTTATTCTCGAAGGCTGCGCGACCATCGGCGGGTGACAGGTAGGCGGGTTGGATATCGGAGAACGCGAGGCCGGCCTTGTTCAAGGCGGCGATCAGCAAATAGTGGGCACCGGCAGCTTTGGTTACCGCAACTTTCTTGCCCTTCAAATCAGACAATTGTTGCAGCGACGAGTCTTTGTGCACGACGATCGCCTGGGCTGTTGGCGAGGGTGCTTCCTGGGCGAAAATCGGCACGGTGTCTGCTACATCCGCACTGATGTCGACATTGCCGACATTCAGTGCTTCCAGCAGTGGCAGTCCACTGGGAAACTCATGCCAGCTGACATCAATGTTCTGTTGCGCAAGGGCTGTTTCCAAAGTGCCTTGAGTCTTCAACAGCGTGATCAGTGTCGATGATTTCTGGTAGCCGATCCGCAGCGTTTCGCGGGCCTGGGATGGCAGCGCAAAGGACAGGGCGGCCAGTGCAGCGACCAGACTGATGAGTAGGGGTTGACGGAGTTTCGCATGACTATTTGCAATGGATTTCGACATGGCACGCTCGACATTCAGTAAGAAAAAAGGGCTTTCTGTGTTGAAGAATATGGTTATAAAAATCTATTTATAAATAATTTATAAGCATTAGCTTAGTGGGTTTAGGGTTGCGCTCTTCGTGGGCCTCCACTTGGTCAGTGGGCGATGACAGCAGATCGACTGAAATCAATCCCCGCGTTGCGCGTTCGCCTGATTCTCCAGGGCCAGGCCATTGAGAAAACGTTCGAGATTGGCCAGGAAGCTGTCGGCGATTTCATAGCGGCTGTTGCTGGAAATGGCCGAGGTGTGGGGTGACAGACGCACCCGCGAATGGGCGTAGAGCGGATGACCGTCCGGCAACGGTTCAGGTTCGGTGACGTCCAGCGAGGCGAGGCCGATGTGTCCGCTCTCCAGAGCTTCGAGCAACGCCTCGTGGTCGAGCAAACCACCCCGGGCAATGTTGATCAGGTGCAGGCCTGGTTTCGCGCTGTCGAGTACGGCGCTGTCGACGATGTGCCGGGTCGCATCGGTCAAGSGCGCGGCCAGCACCAGATGATCGGAGCGGGAAAACAGATCATGGATATCCCGCGCTGCTTCGACGCCTTCTACCTCGAAAGGTGTCTGACTCTGGCGCAGCGCCAGCACCTTGATGCCCAGGGCGAGGGCCTTGGTGGCCAAGCTGCGGCCGATGGCACCAAAGCCGAGAATCCCCAAAGTGCTGCCCTTGAGTGGCGTCAGTGCAGTGAAACTCCATTGCGAGTCATGCACCCAAATGTCTGGCAGCCGCTTGGCGGCGGCGAAGATCGCGGCCAGGGCGAACTCCGCGATGTTCTCGGCGGCGCTGCCACGCGAGGTACTGACCGGCGGGCCGTTGAACAGCCATTTCGGGTAGAAATCGATCCCCGACGACACCACTTGAATCCATTGCAACCCATAGGGCCAACCCGGTGGCGGTGTGTCCGGCGCCTGATAGCCGCGCACATTGATCGGCCGTGCCAGCAGAATGCTGACCTCGGCTGGCAAGTCGCTGGGTACGCCCGTGGGCACACCGATGACGCGGGCCTCGGGGTGGGTTTGCGCGAGTCGCTGGCGGATTACTTCGTTGAAATCTTCGTCCAGTTGGCTGGCAATAACGAGCGGGCTCATGGGCGTTCCTTTGACTGGCGCTGGGCGAAGACGGCTTTGCCAACGCCTTGCAAAATCGCGTCGTTTTGCGGTGTGTGGACGCGGCTGCACAGCACATCGCGGTAGTGCCGTTGCAACGGATTGCTGCGTGACAGACCGGGATTGCCCGACGCCTCGATGGCCAGTTCAACCGCGCGAATAGCGTTGCCGGTCACCAGGTATTTAAGTTGCGCCGCGTTACTGGTCGGCGTGTGGCCCTGCGCCGCGGCGTCGAGCAGGCTACGGTTGGCGAACAGCAAGGTGTCGATGTGGCCGACGGTTTCCTGAAAGCGCGGCAGGGTCGACAGCGATGCACCGAGGTTGGACGGCTTGCGTGTTTCCAGCCAGCTCACCAGCCAGTCGCGGGCGGCTTGAGCGACCCCGTCATAGACGGATGACAGCAACACCGACATCCACAGCAAACCATCGCCGTCGAGTTCAGGTTGCGGCGCGCTCCAGCGACTGACGCTGACCGCGTGATCCAGCGGCACTAACACATTGTCGAACACCACCTCGTGGCTGCACGTGGCGCGCATGCCCAGGTGATCCCAATCTTCGATGATGCTGATGCCCGGTGTGTCCTTGTGCACCAGCCAGGCACCGACCAGCGGATCTTCATCATTGCTGCGCGCCCAGAGGCTGAACCAGGTCAGGCCATGGCTGCCGGTGGAGTAGATTTTCCGCCCGCTGATTCGCCAGCCTGCCGCTGTACGCCTTGCGATGGTGGCGGGCAAACCGCCGCGTGCGGGGGTTCCCAGGTCAGGTTCGACCCGCAGGGCATTGATCAGCGCGCCCTCGCGCACGGCGTCGTGGGCCACCTGCAAGCGCAACGCTTCTGGCCAGTTTTGATTGTCTTGCAGTCGTACATGCTGGATGTACTGCATCACCAGAATCAGCGCCGTCGACGGCTCGCCTTTGGCAATTGCACGGATGACCTTGCGTGCCTGTGCGAGGTTCGCGCCACCACCGCCCAGGGCTTTCGGTATGGTCAGCGCGAGGAGGCCGTGCTCATGCAATAGCTTGAAGTTGTCGTGGGGGAAGGTGCCGTTTTCGTCATGGACGTGGGCACTGGCGCCCAGTTGAGCGCTGATGCGCTCAAGCAACGTCTCGAAGTTGGCTGCTTTGATTGAACGAAGAGCAGGCGGATGTTGGGAGGAAAGACTCATGGTGAATTCACTCGAACAAAAAGGGTGAGTGTCGATATTTTTTATTGCGATCAACTGTGGTGAGGGAGCTTGCTCCCGCTCGACTGCGAAGCAGGCGCAAATCCGTTGATGTGATGTGCCTGAAACCCTGCGGCTTTCGGGATTGGGGTCGCTTCGCAACCCGACGGGAGCAAGCGCCCTCGCCACAGGGTTGGAGGTTCGGTGCACAACGGCAGCAATGGATTGATCGCTCACTTCGATTATTTTTGCGGCCTCGCTTCGGTGCGCAAGTCTGCCAGC
>NZ_JBFULH010000099.1:0-12589 GCF_056400445.1 Pseudomonas sp. P5_B2
CTGCAGACTCGCGCCGAAATGAGCGAAGGCACGCTGAAACTGGTGCAGGACGTGCTGGCCGACTACCTTAAAACCGGCCCGACGCAAAAAGAACTCGATGACGCCAAGCGTGAACTGGCCGGCAGCTTCCCGCTGTCCACCGCCAGCAACGCCGATATCGTCGGGCAGTTGGGCGCCATGGGCTTCTACAACCTGCCGCTCAGCTATCTGGATGATTTCATGCGTCAGTCCCAAAGCCTGACCGTCGAACAAGTCAAAACCGCACTGAACAAACACTTGAGCACGGACAAAATGGTCATCGTCAGCGCTGGCCCGACCGTGCCACAAAAGCCGTTACCGGCCCCTTCTGATAAACCTGCCGAGCAACCGCTCGGGGTTCCGGAGCATTAATGGCCACGCGTCCAAAAAAACCTGTTCACAACGTTCATAACGGCGTGAATCAACTGCGCATCATTGGCGGCGAATGGGGCAGCCGAAAGCTGAGTTTCCCGGATGCCCCGGGCTTGCGCCCAACGCCCGACCGGGTGCGTGAAACCCTGTTCAACTGGCTCGCGCCTTATGTCGCGGGCGCCAAGGTGCTAGACCCGTTCGCCGGCAGCGGCGCACTGTTTCTGGAAGCCCTGTCCCGTGGCGCGGCCATGGGCCAGGCGCTGGACGCCAGCAACATCGCGGTCGCCAGCATCAAGGAACATCTGGGCACACTGCGCTGCACCACCGGCCAGRTCCAGACCGCCGAYGCCCTGCGCTACCTKGAAACCCAGACTGCCACGSCCTACGACCTGGTGTTCCTCGACCCACCGTTCAACCAGAACCTGCTGCCGAGCGTCTGCACACTGCTGGAAGAGCGTCAGTGGCTGGCCGACGAGGCCTGGATCTACACCGAAAGCGAAAACGCACCGTCGTCCCTCGGTTTGCCAGGCAACTGGCGCCTACACCGCGAGCAGAAATCCGGGCGGGTTTACTACGCGTTGTGGCAACGTATGGCAGAGATCGCCGGTTAATCGACCGGCCTGAAAAGGTGCGCACCCGTTGCGCACCGCTGCATCGAGAACAATCGTGTCCCATCCGCCAGACCGCTTCACCCCCGCCTTGGGCCTGGGCAACCCGCACTTGCAAACCTTGTGGGGACCGCTATGGCGCAAAACCACGCACATTGAACGCGAGCGCGAACGCTTGTGGCTCGATGACGGCGACTTTCTCGACCTCGACTGGCATGGCCCACACAGCGCGACGGCACCATTGGTGCTGGTACTGCACGGACTGACGGGGTCATCGAATTCACCTTATGTGGCCGGCGTGCAAAAGGCACTCGCCGCCCAAGGCTGGGCCAGTGTCGCGCTGAACTGGCGCGGCTGTTCGGGCGAGCCGAATCTGTTGGCGCGCAGCTACCATTCCGGCGCCAGCGAAGACCTGGCCGAAGCCATCAGGCACTTGCGGGCGAAACGTCCATTAGCGCCGCTTTACGTGGTGGGCTATTCCCTGGGTGGCAATATCTTGCTCAAGCACTTGGGCGAATCCGGCAGTGACAGCGGCGTGGCCGGTGCGGTAGCTGTCTCGGTGCCGTTTCGCCTCGACCACTGCGCCGATCGTATCGGCCAGGGATTTTCCAAGATCTACCAGGCGCATTTCATGCGCGAGATGCTTGCCTACATCAAGAACAAACAGCGCCAGTTCCAGCATGACGGACGCGAAGAGGGCCTGGCCGCGTTGGCGGCGCTCGGTTCGCTGGAGAACATGCGCACCTTCTGGGATTTCGATGGCCGGGTCACGGCACCGCTGAATGGTTTTATCGATGCCGAGGATTACTATCGTCGAGCCTCGAGCCGTTATTTCCTGGGGGAGATTCGCACGCCGACCCTGATCATTCAGGCGGYGGACGATCCTTTCGTCTTCCCCCACAGCTTGCCGCACGCCGATGAACTGTCTGCCTGTACGCAACTCGAATTACAAGCCAAAGGCGGGCATGTCGGCTTCGTCGATGGCTCATTCAGGCAACCGGGTTATTACCTGGAACGGCGCATCCCGCAGTGGTTGGCCGCTGTGGGGCACGGCGGGAAATAAGCACTACTGTGGGAGCGAGCCTGCTCGCGATAGCGGTGTGTCCATCAGCCAAGATGTCGACTGGTACACCGCTATCGCGAGCAGGCTCGCTCCCACAGGGGAGGATTGCCTTATTCGCCGATGGCGATGCCACGCGCAGGATCGTTGATCCACTCGCTCCACGACCCGGCATACAACGATCCCAATGGATAACCCGCCAGGCACAACGCAAAAAGGTTATGGCAAGCCGTCACGCCTGAACCGCAGTACGCCACCAGATCGGTCGGCGAACGATCACCAAGTTTTGTGGCAAATCGCTGCTTGAGCTGATCGGCCGGCAGGAATCGTCCATCGCTATCCAGATTCTCATTGAACGCCGCACATTGCGCCCCCGGAATGTGCCCGGCAATCGGATCGATCGGCTCCACTTCGCCTTTGAAACGCGGCAAGGCGCGGGCATCCAGCAAGGTCAGCGCAGGCTGGCCAAGACGCTGCTGAAGTTGTTCCGCACTCAAGATCAGCGAGGTGTCCGGTGTTCCGGTGAAGGTGCCGCGTTTGTTGTCGCACGCATCCAGACTCAGCGGCAACCCCGCTGCGTGCCAGGCCTTGAGCCCGCCATTCAGAATAAACACACCGTCACGCTTGCCCAGCCACGCCAGCAACCACCAAGCCCGCGCCGCGAAGGCACCCGGGCCATCGTCGTACAAAACCACTTCGCTGTCGGCGTTGATGCCCCAGGCTTGCAACCGTTCGATCAACACGCCAGCGTCGGGCAGCGGATGACGCCCCGTCACGCCCTTGACCACCGGCCCACTCAAATCACGCTCAAGATCAGCAAACTTCGACCCGGCAATGTGCCCTTCGGCATAGCTGCGCTGGCCATAATCCGGGTCTTCGAGGGCAAAACGACAATCCAGAATCACCAACCCCGGCTCGTCCTTCTTCAGGTCCAGTGCTTGCGGGCTGATCAGTTGCGCAATGGGCATAGCGGGCTCCTGTGACTAAGTCGGTTTTTAATCCTACTGCACTTCTTCAAGGGCTTGGGCCAGTGGCACGTAAAACTCTTCGTACAGTGCGTTCACTTCATCGCGAGACTGATCTGTCACGAAACCGGCCTCAAGCACCAGCACCTGATACACCCCACGTTTAATGGCTTGTTCGCTCAGGTGATTGGAGTTTTCCCGCGTGGTGCACAGAAACCGCACCCATGACGTCAGGATGATCCACGCATTGAGCGTCAGGGACTCGATCTGCACCTTGTCCATTTTCAGGATGCCGGCGTCGACGAAGGCCGCGTAGATGTGCGTGCCATGGATCAGGCAGCGCTGGGAAAACCGCCGGTAACGGGCGGACAGTTCCGGATCGCTGTCGAGCAGGTGCTCGAGATCGCGGTGCAAAAACCGGTAGCGCCACATGGCCGCCAGCAGTTCCTGAAGATAAAAGCGCTTGTCGTCCACCGTGGACGCACGCCCCTGCGGTGGGCGCAGGAAGCTGTCTACCAGGCTTTCGTACTCACTGAACAGCACGGCGATGATCGCCTGCTTGTTGGGGAAGTGGTAGTACAGGTTGCCCGGCGAAATTTCCATGTGGGCAGCAATGTGGTTGGTGCTGATACTGCGCTCACCCTGCTGATTGAACAGCTCCAGGCTGTTCTGCACGATGCGCTCGCTGGTTTTGATCCGAGGGGCCATGGCTTGAGCTTAAATTCAGAGTGCGATGAGGGGCATCTTACGACCTATCCGCGAGTGGATAAAACAAAGCTGTTCGAGGATGTCATTTGACTTTCTAGAGTATAGACTCTAAAAATACCCTCATTACAATTAATCCGGAGCCGACAATGACTGCTGATATCGCCTACCTTCAGAACCTGAATCAGCCTCTGGAAGAACTGCAAACCCTGTTCGACGCACAACGCGCCGCTTACGCCGCCAACTCGATGCCGCCAGCCGCCCAGCGCCAGCAATGGCTCAAAGCGTTGCGCGACCTGTTGAACAGTGAACGTCAGGCGCTGATCGAAGCGATCAGCCAGGATTTCAGCCACCGCAGCGCCGATGAAACCCTGCTCGCCGAAATAATGCCCAGCCTTCACGGCATTCATTACGCCAGCCAGCGCCTTAAAGGCTGGATGAAGGACTCGCGGCGCAAGGTGGGCATCGCTTTTCAACCGGCGGCGGCCAAAGTTGTTTACCAACCATTGGGCGTGGTCGGCGTGATCGTGCCGTGGAACTACCCGCTGTACCTGGCCATCGGCCCATTGGTGGGTGCGCTATCGGCGGGTAACAGGGTKATGCTAAAACTGAGCGAATCGACCCCGGCCACGGGTTTGCTCCTCAAGGAATTGCTCGCGCGGGTCTTCCCTCAAGACCTGGTCTGCGTCGTGCTGGGCGAAGCCGATGTCGGCGTAGCGTTCTCTCGCCTGCCTTTCGATCACCTGCTGTTCACCGGTGCCACCAGCATCGGCAAACACGTGATGCGTGCGGCGGCCGAGAACCTCACCCCGGTGACCCTTGAACTCGGCGGCAAGTCCCCGGCCATCGTGTCCCATGATGTGCCACTTAAAGACGCCGCCGAACGTATCGCCTTCGGCAAGACCCTGAACGCCGGGCAAACCTGCGTGGCCCCGGATTACGTACTGGTGCCGGAAGACCGTGTGGAGGGTTTCATCGACGCCTATCGCCAGGTGATTCGCGGTTTTTATCCGACACTGGCTGACAACCCGGACTACACCGCCATCATCAACGAGCGGCAACTGGCGCGTCTCAACGGCTACATCAGCGATGCCACCAGCAAAGGTGCGCAGTTGATTCCGCTGTTCGATCAGGGGCAGGGCCGCCGCATGAGTCACAGCCTGCTGCTCAACGTCACCGACGATATGACGGTAATGCAGGACGAAATCTTCGGCCCCCTGCTGCCCATCGTGCCGTACAAAACTCTGGACCAGGCGTTTGCCTACATCAACCAACGCCCTCGCCCACTGGCGCTGTATTACTTCGGCTACGACAAGCGCGAACAAAACCGCGTGCTCCACGAAACCCATTCCGGGGGTGTTTGCCTCAATGACACCTTGCTGCACGTCGCTCAGGACGACATGCCGTTTGGTGGCATCGGCGCCTCGGGCATGGGCCATTACCACGGCCACGAAGGCTTCCTGACCTTCAGCAAGGCCAAAGGTGTGTTGATCAAACAGCGCTTCAACGCATCGAAGCTGATCTACCCGCCGTACGGAAAATCCATTCAGAAACTGATCCAGAAGCTGTTTATCCGCTAACGATCACCACTACCGGGTAACAACAATAATGAACCCAAGCTTGACCGATACACCCGCGCTGTCACGGCGCGGCCTGCTGAAATTCAGCCTCGGCGCGAGCGCCTTTCTGGCCACGGCCGGACTGGGCGCGAGCCTCAGTGGCTGCTCGTCTAGCACTCCCGCGACCGGCTTCACACTGCTGCGCTCCGGCGACGTGCTGTTTTTGCGAGCCCTGATCCCGGTGATGCTCGAAGGCGCTGTCGCGGCGGAGAAAATGCCGGCCTCGGTCGAGCAGACCTTGCACAGCCTGGATAACAGCCTGAATCGCCTGTCGCCGGAAATGCTCAAGCTGACCCAGCAATTGTTCGATGTGCTGGGGATGGCCGTGACTCGCGGACCGCTGACCGGGATCTGGGGTAGCTGGGAAAACGCCAGCGCCAGTGAAGTCCGGCACTTCCTTGATCGATGGGAAAACAGCTCGTTGGGCTTGTTGCGCATGGGGCATAGCTCGTTGCTGCAACTGGTGATGATGGCGTGGTACGGCCGGGCTGAATCGTGGGCGCATTGCGGGTATCCAGGGCCGCCAACTGTCTGAAAAACCGCGTCGCCTGCTCGCGAAGGCGTCCTGACAAACACCACTGCGTCCAAAACAAAATAAAAAGAGAACCTCAGAATGCCTGTACCCGATCCGTTCCGCGAAGGCCTGTCCCGTGGCTGGAAAACCTACAATGGMTCGCAACTGACCCAAGACCTGACCCTAGAAGCGGACGTCGCGATCATCGGCAGCGGCGCGGGCGGCGGCACCACGGCTGAAATCCTCAGCGCGGCCGGCTACAAGGTGCTGCTGATCGAAGAAGGCCCGCTCAAGACCAGCAGCGACTTCAAGATGCTCGAAGACCAGGCCTACTCCAGCCTCTACCAGGAAGGCATCGGGCGCATGAGCAAGGATGGCGCGATCACCATCCTTCAAGGCCGCGCAGTGGGCGGCACCACGCTGATCAACTGGACATCGAGCTTTCGCACCCCGGCCCCGACGCTCGAACACTGGGCCAAGGAACACGATGTCAAAGGCCACTCCCCCGCCGAGATGGCGCCGTGGTTCGAGAAAATGGAACAACGCCTCGGCGTCGCACCGTGGATGGTGCCGCCCAACGCCAACAACGACGTGATCCGCAAAGGCTGTGAAAAGCTCGGCTACAGCTGGCACGTCATTCCGCGCAACGTGCGCGGATGCTGGAACCTCGGTTATTGCGGCATGGGCTGTCCGACTAACGCCAAGCAATCGATGCTGGTCACGACCATTCCGGCAACGCTGGAAAAAGGCGGCGAGCTGTTGTATCTGGCCCGCGCGGAAAAACTGTCGATCAAGGACGGTAAAGTCACTGGCTTGCACTGCGTGGCGATGGACGACCGTTGCGTCGCACCGACCGGCCGCACGATCACGGTCAAGGCGCGACATTACGTCCTGGCCGGCGGCGGGATCAACAGCCCGGGGCTGCTCTTGCGCTCTGACGCACCGGATCCGCACAAGCGCCTGGGCAAACGCACGTTCCTGCATTTGGTGAATATGTCCGCCGGGCTGTTCGACGAGGTGATCAACCCGTTCTACGGCGCGCCGCAGTCGATCTATTCCGACCATTTCCAATGGCAGGACGGCACTACCGGCAAAATGGCCTACAAACTTGAAGTCCCGCCGCTGCACCCGGCACTGGCGACGACCCTGCTCGGCGGTTTCGGCAAGGAAAACGCCCAGCACATGGAGCACCTGCCCCATACCCACGCCATGCTCGCGTTACTGCGCGACGGTTTCCATCCGGACAGCCCCGGCGGCGGCGTCGAACTGCGCAGCGACAATACGCCAGTGCTCGACTATCAAGTCTCGCCCTATGCCTGGGACGGCTTGCGCCGAGCCTTCCACAGCATGGCCGAGATCCAGTTCGCCGGTGGCGCCAAAGCAGTGATGCCGATGCACGCCGATGCTCGCTACGTGAAAACCCTGGGCGAAGCGCGCACGCTGATCGATGGTTTGAGTCTTGAGTTGTATCGCACACGCCTGGGCAGCGCCCACGTGATGGGCGGTTGTGCGATGGGTGAAGACCCGAAAAACGCCGTCACCGATAGCCTCGGCCGTCATCATCAACTGAGCAATCTGTCAGTCCATGATGGCTCGCTGTTCCCCACCAGCATTGGCGCAAACCCGCAGTTATCGGTCTACGGGCTGACGGCTCAATTGGCTACTTCGCTGGCCGAACGTTTGAAAAACCCATGAAAAGCGAGAATATTCGTATCGTCTATAGTGCTTTCTTACCCAACAGGCGACTTGGCCGACCGGGAAGGCTGCGATACCATCCGACTCCCCAACGGACTCCCGCCAGGACGACGCGATGAACCGAGTGTTGTACCCAGGTACCTTCGACCCTATTACCAAGGGCCATGGCGACTTGGTCGAACGCGCCGCGCGCCTGTTCGATCATGTGATCATTGCCGTTGCCGCCAGCCCCAAGAAAAACCCGTTGTTTCCTCTGGAACAGCGTGTGGAGCTGGCCCGCGAGGTCACTAAACATCTGCCGAACGTTGAAGTCGTCGGTTTCTCGACGCTGCTCGCGCACTTCGCCAAAGAGAAGAACGCCAACGTGTTCTTGCGTGGTTTGCGCGCGGTGTCGGACTTCGAATACGAATTTCAGCTGGCCAACATGAACCGCCAGCTGGCGCCGGATGTGGAAAGCCTTTTTCTCACACCGTCCGAGCGTTATTCGTTCATTTCCTCGACGCTGGTCCGCGAAATCGCAGCGCTTGGCGGCGATATCACCAAGTTCGTCCACCCTGCGGTGGCCGACGCCCTCACCGAACGCTTCAAGAAGTAACGACCGCTTAATCGGCGCCTGCGTGCACTACAGGCGCCAATGCGGCACAATTGTGCGCATTGTGGTTTATTACGCCCGGGCCTGCCGCCCTGGCTGGAGTTAGCATGTCCCTGATCATCACCGACGATTGCATCAACTGCGACGTCTGCGAGCCCGAGTGCCCGAACGCCGCCATTTCCCAAGGCGAAGAGATCTACGTGATCGACCCGAACCTGTGCACGCAGTGTGTCGGCCACTACGACGAACCTCAGTGCCAGCAAGTGTGCCCGGTGGATTGCATTCCGCTGGACGAAGCGCACCCGGAGACTGAAGACGAATTGATGGAAAAGTACCGGAAGATTACCGGCAAGGCTTGATTCAGATAGTTTTGTAGCGCTCGCTCGGACCCCTTCGCGAGCAAGCCCGCTCCCACATTTAACCGAGCTCCTTCAGGGAAATACTGTCGAATGTGGGAGCGGGCTTGCTCGCGAAGGCGTCGTCCGCCATACCGAAGATGACACTGACCTCACAGACTCAGGGCACAGCCCGTTAAGACCGCAAGACATCTCAGCTCTGACAGCGAGGGCAAAAGACGCTGGCGCGCTGCCCGAGTTTCACATCCCGCAGCTCTGTGCCGCAGACCTTGCAGGGCTCATGGCCTCGGCCGTACACGAACAGCTCTTGCTGGAAGTAACCCGGCTGACCGTCACCGCCGATAAAGTCGCGCAATGTGGTGCCGCCGCGTTCGATGGCGGCGGCCAGGATGCGTTTGATCTCGATCGCCAGTTTCAAATAACGTGCCCGGGAAATGCTCTTGGCTTCGCGGCGCGGATCGATGCCGGCGGCGAACAGCGCTTCGGTCGCATAAATATTGCCGACACCCACCACCACCGCGTTATCCATGATGAACGGCTTGACCGCCATGGAGCGCCCGCGAGACTGCTGAAACAAGCGCTCGCCGTCGAACAGGTCGGTCAACGGCTCCGGCCCCAGGCGAATCAGCAATTCGTGGTTATACGGGTCGAGGCTCCAGAGCATCGCGCCAAACCGTCGCGGGTCGGTGTAGCGCAGCGCCAGGCCGGACTCCAACTCGATGTCCACATGTTCATGCTTGGCTGCCGGCAGACCGGCTTCCACCAGCCGCAAATTTCCCGACATACCCAAATGGCTGATCAGCGTGCCGACTTCGGCATTGATCAACAGGTACTTCGCGCGCCGTTCCACCAGCACGATGCGCTGCCCGGACAGCCGCACATCAAGGTCTTCCGGAATCGGCCAGCGCAAGCGCCGGTCACGCACGATCACCCGACTGACCCGTTGGCCTTCCAGGTGCGGCGCAATTCCGCGGCGGGTGGTTTCGACTTCTGGTAGTTCAGGCATGGGGCACTCGAATCAGGCTATCCAACGCTTAGCGATGAGTGCCAAGGTCGCGGATCGTTTGCTTGAGCGTCTCGAAGTCGTAGTCCGAGAGGCCGACATAATCGAGCACCAGATGCCCGATACTGTTCCATTCATGGTCTTCGGCCTGGTTGCCCAATACCCGATAGGACGTACAAATGTGTTCGGCCATCTTCAGGATCGCCAGCAGATTCTTGAGCTGGGCATTACCCGTTGACTCATCGCTGAAGATCGCCAACGCATTGTGGTGATTGGCGATAGCGGCGGACACATGATCCGGCAGACGCCAAGACTTGGCGGTGTAATACCCCACCACGGCATGGTTGGTATTAAACGCCCGGTTCTCTGTGTCTACCACCCGGCATTCGGGACCGGCGTTAGCATACGCCTGTTCCAGAACCGTCATGTATTGCGGGAAACGCTGAAGCATCAACGGCACACCGCAATCGTGAAACAACCCCAGGGCGTACGCTTCATCGCCGGCCTGCGCGCCAATGCGCTTGGCCAGCGTCAGGCAGGTCATCGCCACGTCTTGAGCGGTGTCCCAGAAGCGGTTCAACGTGACGATGGTGTCGTCATTCATCTCACCCTTGATCGACTGTGCGTTGATGAGGTTGATGATTGAACGGCTGCCCAGCAGGTTCACCGCACGCTGGATCGAGGCAATCTTGTTGCTCAAGCCGTAATACGGCGAGTTGACGATTTTCAACAAAGCACCAGAGAGGCCTGGGTCTTGGGAGATCAGCTTCGCGATCACATCCAGGTCCGGGTCGGGCATGTACTGCTCCATCTGCAAATCAACCATGATTTGCGGCTGAGCGGGTACGCTGATGCCTTGCAGGGACTGCTGAATTTGTTCGGTAGTCAACTCTTGGAACATAGGTACACGCTCTGGGCCAGGCGCAGATTCTAGCTTCTAAAAGTTGGATCCGACACCTTGGAGGGTACTTCGCCTACAGTTTCATCAAATTTCTGCCCGAATTCTGGGCGTAGCAGTGCTGTGGCGAGGGAGCTTGCTCCCGCTCGGCTGCGAAGCAGACGTAGACCGGTAAATGCGATATGTCTGTTGAATCGGGTTTGCCTGTTTAGGGGCCGCTTCGCGCCCAACGGGGCGGTGCGGCGTTCCGACAAGTCCCCTCGCCACAGGTCTACTTGCCGAGCTATCCCGGGCTTCAACACGCTATACTCCCGCTCTTTTTTCCGGAGCGACGTCATGTCCCTGCCTAGCCTGCGCCTCAAAGCCAACGCCGACCGTCGCCTGCGAAACGGCCACTTGTGGGTCTACAGCAACGAAATCGATGTAGCCGCTACCCCTTTGCACGGTTTCAAGGCCGGTGACCAGGCGATCCTCGAAGCCGCCGGTGGCAAGCCGTTGGGCATCGTTGCCATGAGCCCGAACAACCTGATATGCGCCCGCCTGTTGTCGCGCGACATCAAGTTGCCGCTGGACAAGTCGTTGCTCGTTCACCGCATCAACGTTGCCCTGTCGCTGCGCGATCGTCTGTTCGACAAGCCGTTCTACCGCCTGGTCTACGGCGACTCCGACCTGCTTCCAGGTCTGGTGGTCGACCGTTTCGGCGACATCCTGGTGGTGCAGATCGCCTCGGCGACCATGGAAGCCCATAAAGAAGACGTGATCGCCGCGTTGACCCAAGTGCTCAAGCCAAGCGGCATTCTATTCAAGAATGACTCCGCCGCCCGTGATGCCGAAGGCCTCAACCGCTACGTCGAAACCGTGTTCGGCCTGGTGCCGGAGTGGGTGGCACTGGAAGAAAACGGCGTGAAATTCGAAGCGCCGGTCATGCAAGGCCAGAAAACCGGCTGGTTCTACGACCACCGCATGAATCGCGCACGCCTGGCCCCGTACGCCAAAGGCAAACGCGTACTGGACCTGTACAGCTACATCGGTGGCTGGGGCGTGCAAGCGGCCGCTTTTGGCGCCAGTGAAGTGTTCTGCGTCGACGCTTCCGCGTTCGCCCTCGACGGCGTCGAACGTAACGCCGCGCTGAACGGTTTCGCCGACAAAATGACCTGCATCGAAGGCGACGTGTTCGAAGCCCTGAAAGAGCTGAAAGCCAGCGAAGAACGTTTCGACGTGATCGTGGCTGACCCTCCCGCCTTCATCAAACGCAAGAAAGACATGAAGAACGGTGAAGGCGCCTACCGTCGTCTGAACGAGCAAGCCATGCGCCTGCTCAGCAAGGACGGCATTCTGGTCAGCGCTTCGTGCTCGATGCACCTGCCAGAAGACGATCTGCAAAACATCCTGCTGACCAGCGCCCGCCACCTGGACCGCAATATCCAGCTGCTGGAGCGTGGCGGCCAGGGTCCGGACCACCCGGTTCACCCGGCCATCGCCGAGACTCGCTACATCAAGAGCATCACCTGCCGCCTGCTGCCAAACAGCTGATTACGCCGGTTCGACGGGGAGCCGATCGGCTCCCCGTTCTGTTATCTGACATTCAACCCTACAACTTCCTACACTTGCAGTCCTCGCGACTTGCAGGAAGTTTCCCTGTGTTTTTTATTTTAAAGAATACGTCCTACAAATTTTATTAAGCCCCTCGAACGATCCGACAAAACAACTAGAACTTTCCTACTGAATCTCTCCTTGATAAGGACTCATTAGCAACTATGATTGAGTTGTCACACAGAAGTGACACTTACTATCAATTACAAGGAGCTTCAAAAATGAAAGCAATTACTCTGGAAGCTAACAACATCGCCAATCTGGCTTTTCTTGTTGCACCAAAAGCCCGCTAAGTAAATGAAACGCTGGGGAGTGCCGGCTACCCAGCGTTCTCTATGGAAAATTCCAGAGTGAACCGCCTACCATGCAGATAAACCCTTATCTCTTCATGCTTCCTCGCACGCCTGGACTAATAGTTTGGGATTACAAAAACCACAAACAGTATGAGTTGGACCTTGAGCATTCAATCCGACTAGCAGAACTTATCAACAAACCGAGCAGATTCAACAATAGAAACAGCATAGACATACAACTTCTTGACGCAGGAATACTAACCGCCGCAACACCTTCCATTATTGAGTGGGGCTGGGA
>NZ_JBFULH010000100.1:0-12525 GCF_056400445.1 Pseudomonas sp. P5_B2
TTGTATTCAGGGGGGGCTGGATAAGTTCTTTTGTTCAGATAGGCCATCCACCGTTCATACGCGTCATGCTGCCATTGCGTGACGCGTTCCCACTCTGAGCCACTGAGTTGATGAGCTGAAATGAGCTTCATCATCTCTGAAGTGGCGGCATCCAGGTCAGCGATCAGCTCATGGGCATGCAATCTGAAATCATCGGTATTGCTCATTTGGAGTGGCCTCGCCCTGACGATATTCATTGACCTTCGTACGACATCCGGCAATGCCACTCGCGCTCATCCTCCCGACCAATGGAAGTACCTTCCATCGCGCAGGGATCAGATGAACAAACGCTGTGTCATACCAAATGGAACTACTATTTCCTTACGAGGAATTGCAGGAGGTCGTCATGTGGCTAAACGAAGATGAAAACGAACTTCGTCGCGACCTGCAAAGCGTTGCGTCGGATCTGAGATGGTCAGCAGTAGAATTGCTGCGCATTGCAGAGCAGCTACGCCAGGCAGGCAATGAGGTGGATGCGCAAGCCATTCTCAGGCTGTGCGAGTTGTTTCAGGGCGATGAGGGGCGACTGGCGGGCTATGCCGAAGAAGTGAAAGCCAAGGTGATCAGTCGAACGAAAGCTCACTGACAGGAGCGCTGCGATGAACAAATCCCTGTTCACGCTAGTGGTCGTATTGGCGGCGGGAGGCTGCAGCACGGAGGAACACATTTACGGTGCCCAACCGCTGGTCGCCAGGGTCGAAACCGGGAGGAGCAAGGAGCAGGTGCAGCAGATCGGCGGTCCGCCTGTCTCGATAACGGACCGCACCGTGGAACCAGGCACTTGTTTTGACTACACGTTGACGCAGGCAGGCCAGCATCAGCCGTACAGCATCAGCTTCGATGGCAACGGCAAAATCGATCACAAAAACTTCATGACCTGCACGCAGTGGAGTCGGATGCAAGAGAGGGACAAGCAGCCCACTCACTCTGGATGAGGCTACTGACCGTCCTGGCGTGTTGAAAGCAGGTATCCAAATTAGAAGCCCCGGAATCCCGGGGCTTCTAACGTGCTGTCATGTTGATTTATGATCTGACGAGCGGACCGTCCTGGCTCGATAGGCGGGAAGCGATGCGGCATAGGCGAGTGCTTCTTCTCGGCTGCTAAAATCCCCCAACCKATCACCTTGGGTGCACACCCGCCAAGGRCCGTTGTTTACGCTGAGTACGTCATAACCATTCATGTGCATTTTGTTCAACATCGGAACGCTCATGGTCACCTCCTGTTCGGCTGTGAAGTCGACGATTGACCTGAATACCTTACACCTGACCTTTGCCCAAGTGCCGACCAGACGTCGCGCCAGTATTCCAGCATTCAATGGCACTTTTCGTTCAGCGCATCGCTCTAACCCGTGAAGCAGAGGTCACGGCCCGAATATTGCAAATCGATGTTTTTTTAGTGCATCTGTCACTTAGGTAACAAATGAAAGTACGTGCAACGGTCATTTGCGAACTGGAACGACATGTTCTCCTGGTGCGTAAACCCAGGTGTCGCTGGAGCTTGCCCGGCGGAACAGTCGAGATCGGTGAAACTCCAGCGGGCGCGGCGCGGCGTGAACTTCATGAAGAAACCGGACTTGGCGCCGACAGCCTGCTGTACCTCATGGAACTGGAATCGGGCGGCACCCGCCACCATGTCTACGAAGCGTGGTCGCCGAACCTTGATCTGGCCCGCCCCTTCAATGAAATCATTGACTGTATCTGGCATCCACTGGAGACCGTCGACAACCTGAGTACGAGCGACGCCACGCGTCAAATCGTCAAAGCGTTTCTGCGTCGCCTGTAGGTTGTCTCGGCCTGAACCGACAATGGGTTGTTCTCAATGCGCGTCAGCCCTGATCACCGCCGCCGACCGGCATGATCATGCCCGTGATGTACGACGCTTCGTCGCTGGCCAGAAACAGAATTGCACTTGCCTGCTCATCCAGCGTGCCGTAGCGCTTCATCAAACTGCTGTCGAGCGTCTGTTCGACGATCTGCTGATACCAGACCTTTTCATCTGCGCTTTGCTCGGCATCGTTGCGCGCAATCACCCGAGGCGGCGCTTCGGTGCCGCCGGGGGCTGTCGCATTGACCCGGACGCCGCGACCGGCGGTTTCGAAGGCCAGGCAGGCAGTCAGGGCGTTCACGCCGCCCTTCGCCGCGCCATAGGGCACCCGATTGATACTGCGCGTAGCGATGGACGAGACGTTAACGATGGCCCCACTGCCCTGCTCCAGCATGAACGGTAGCGCCGCATGGCAGCACCATAACGTCGGGAACAGCGAGCGGCGGACTTCGGCTTCGATCTGCGGCGCTTGATAATGCTCAAACGGCTTGGCCCAGATCGTTCCGCCGACGTTGTTGATCAATACGTCCAGGCGCCCGAAATGCTCGACGGCGGCGTGCATTACCCGACTGCATTCGCTGTACTGCTCAAGATCAGCGGTCAGGGCCAGCACCTGATTGCCCTGCCCCAGTTGTTGTTGCAGCTCGAACACATGCTCGGAGCGGTCGACCAGAATCAACCGCGCACCTTCAGCGGCCATGCGTTCGGCCACCCGCCGGCCAATGCCTTGCGCCGCCCCGGTAATCAGCGCGACTTTTTCGTGAAATCTGTTCATATCTACCTCATGACGAAGGATGCCGGTCAACCCCTGTGGGAGCGAGCCTGCTCGCGAAAGCGGACTCACAGGCCGCATCCCCGTTGAATGTTCCGCCCCCTTCGCGAGCAGACTCGCTCCCACATGGGTTCGCGTTCCTGACTCAGGCCGCGCTGGCGGAAAATTTTTCGTAGTAAAAATTCGCAGGCGTTACGCCTTGTTCGCGAATGAACTGACTGACCGCCTCGACCATCGGCGGCGGACCGCACAGGTAGACGTCGACGTCGCCCTCGTTCAAATGCCGGGGCTCGATGTGCTGAGTCACGTAACCCTTGAGCGGATGCTGACTGTCGGGGCTGGCCACGCAGGCACTGAAGCTGAAATTCGGGATGCGCGCGGCGAAGGCTTCGAGCCGATCCAGTTCCACCAGGTCGAAATCGTTGGTCACGCCGTAGATCAGATGCAGCGGATGTTCGCTGCCCTGCTCGGCGATCTTTTCCAACATCGCCGTGAATGGCGCCAGCCCCGTGCCACCGGCCAGCAGCAACAACGGACGACGAATGTCGCGCAGATAAAAACTGCCCAACGGCCCGGCCAGATTCATGCGGTCACCCGCCTTGGCCATGCCGGTGAGGAAACTGCTCATCAAACCGCCAGACACGTTGCGGATCAGGAAGCTGACCTCGCCGTCACGCTGCAATGAGCTGAACGAATAGGCCCGTGTCTGCTCGCTGCCTGGAACCCCGAGGTTGACGTATTGCCCCGGCAGGAACGCCAGCGCGCTGAGCGCCTCGCCCTTGATCGACAGCGCGATGGTGCTGTCGGACAGCTGCCGCACCGCGCTGATCGTCGCGTCGTAACTGGCCTGCCGCGTGCGGCAAACATCCGAGGACGCCGGCACCCGCACCACGCAATCGCTCTGGGCGCGCATTTGGCAGGTCAGGACAAAACCCTGCTCGGCTTCTTCCGCACTGAGCGCGTCTTCGATGTACTCCTCGCCCAAGTCATAACGACCGGCCTCGGCGAAACACTTGCAGGTGCCGCACGCGCCGTCGCGGCAATCCAGCGGGATGTTGATGCCTTGGCGGTACGCCGCATCGGCCACGGTTTCGCCGACATGGGCGTCGATGAACCGGGTGACACCGTCTTCAAAATTGAATGCAATGGAATGCGTCATGACCGCCGCCTCACAAATGGTAGACATCAATGACCTGGCGAACGTAATCGTTCTTCAGGATCACTTTCTTGGCCTTGATCAGCGGGTTTTCGCCGCGCACATCGAGGGTGTAGAAACTGCTGCCGAAATAGCTGTCGACGGTCTTGTAGCGAAAGCTCAGGGTGTGCCAGTTGAAGCGCACCTTGCACAGGCCGTCCGCTTGTTCGAGCAACTCGATGTTGCTGAGGTTGTGCGAAGTCCGGGTGTCCGGAATGCTCGCGCTAGAGCGCTCGGTCTTGATACGGAAGATGCGGTCTTCCAGGCCCGTGCGGTTGCCGTACCAGATCAGCGAGATTTCCCGCTGCGGGTCTTCGGTCAACTCATCGTTATCGTCCCAGGACGGCATCCAGAACGAGGCATCGACCGCATACAGCTCCAGCCACTCGTCCCATTGTTTGTCGTCGAGGTAGCGCGCTTCGCGGTACAGAAAATCGCGCACGGCTTCATAGGTGATGGTCATTGCACGGACTCCACGGCAATCAATTCGGGCTGTTCAGCGGCCAACGCCTTGAGCATGGTTTGCTGCCAATACTTGTGTTGCAGCACAAACAGGCCTTCATCTTCGGTGCGCACGCCACTGAGCAACGGATGCAGATCGATCTCTTTGGCTGCCTCGTCGGCACCTTCGACCCAGTGCTCGGCCCCGCGGGACATGTCATTCCAGGTGGTGACGCTGCCCTGATAGCTGGTCTGGCACGAGCGAAACTCTTCCAGATCGTCCGGGGTGGCCATGCCGCTTACGTTGAAAAAATCTTCGTACTGGCGAATCCGGCTGGAGCGGGCGTGGTCGCTTTCGCCTTTGGGGGCGATGCAGTAAATGGTGATTTCCGTGCGGTTGACCGAGATCGGCCGGGCGATGCGGATCTGCGAGCTGAACTGGTCCATCAGGTACACGTTGGGGTACAGGCACAAGTTGCGCGAGGCCTCGATCATCCAGTCGGCGCGGGCCTGGCCGAAGTCTCGGGCCAATTCGTCGCGGCGCTCGTAAAGCGGACGGTCTTCGGGGTTGGACCAGCGCGTCCAGAGCAGCATGTGGCCCTTGTCGAAGGAATAGAAACCACCGCCCTGCTTGGCCCAGGTGCCGGCGCTCATGGTCGGATTGCTGTCTCCGGCCTCGCGTTGTTTGCGCTGGTTTTGCGTCGCCGCGTAATTCCAGTGCACCGAGCTTACGTGGTAACCGTCGGCGCCGTTTTCGGCTGTGAGCTTCCAGTTGCCTTCGTAGATGTAGCTCGAAGACCCGCGCAACACTTCCAGGCCATCGGCGGACTGGTCGACGATCATGTCGATGATCTTGGCCGACTCACCGAGGTGCTCAACCAGCGGCACCACATCAGCATTCAGGCTGCCAAACAGGAAGCCGCGATAGGACTCGAACCGCGCAACTTTGGTCAGGTCATGGGAGCCTTCGCAGTTGAAACTCGCCGGATAGCCGGCCGCTGCCGGATCCTTGACCTTGAGCAGCTTGCCGGAGTTGTTGAAGGTCCAGCCGTGGAACGGGCAGGTGTAGGAGCTTTTGTTGCCGGTCTTGTGCCGGCACAACGTCGCGCCGCGATGGCTACAGGCGTTGAGAAAGGCGTTGAGCACACCTTCCTTGTTGCGCGCGATAAAGATCGACTGGCGCCCCATGGTGGTGGTGTAGAAATCATTGATGTTGGGGATTTGGCTTTCATGGGCCAGGTACAGCCAGTTGCCTTCGAAGATGTGTTGCATCTCCAGATCAAACAACCTTGGATCGGTGAACATCTCGCGCTTGCAGCGGTAGATGCCGCTTTCTTTGTCATCTTCAAGCAGGGAGTGAAGGTATTCGGGTCGCAGGGACATGGCCGCCGCCTCCATTGTTTTTATTCAGGCAGGGCCATGCTAGGACGGGGTGATGAGGCGGACTATCCGCTGGGTGCAGACCTGTATCCGTTTACTGCAGTAGTCACGGAACCTGTAGCAGCTGYCGAGCARCGCGAGGCTGCGTYCGGCGGCGCAGCCGTCGYAAWMCCGGCAATYGAGTKTTGYCAGGCAAACCGCAGACGCAGCCTCGCGCTGCTCGWCAGCTGCTACAGGGATGTGTGGCGGGTCAGTGCCGGCGCTTGAGGGTGTCGGAAGGCAGTTCGCCGAACTGCTTGCGGTAGCTGTCAGAGAACCGGCCCAGGTGCAGGAAGCCATAATCCATGGCCACTTCCGTGACATTGCGTACGTTGCAGGTCGGGTCGCTCAGGCACTGGTTGATGCGCTCCAGCTTCTTCTGCCGGATGTAGTGTTGCGGTGACGTTCCCGCGTTGCGCTCGAACAACCCGTACAACGAACGCAGGCTCATTCGCGCCTGACGCGCCAGTTCTTCGCTGTCGATGTCGTGCTTGAGGTGGCGAGCGATGTAATCGGCAATCACCTCGAACGTGGGCGACCCCAGGCTKCTGCGGATAACGTTGGTTTTCATCAGGCTGAGCATTTTGCTGACGATGATCTGCGCGTAGTGCTCCTGCACGCGCGGGATCTGCTCGGTGGCCTCGGCTTCCTGGCAAATCATCGCCAGCAGGCTGACGAAACCTTCCAGCTCATCGAGTTGATAACGGTTCTCCAGAAACCGTACGCCCTGCCCCGGATACTGCCAGCGTTGTTCATCGCACACGGATTCAAACAGCCGGGTGGGGACTTTGAGGATGAATTTTTCGCAATCGTCGGAATAGGTCAGATCGACCGGTTCATCGGGGTTGATCAGCAGCAATTCACCCGGCGCAAAGTAGTGTTCCTCACCCCGCCCGCGCGACAGGCAGTTGCCCCGCAGCAGCACTTGCAGGTGATAGATGCTGTCGAGCGCGCCCGACGTCACGCGCACGCTGGCGCCGTAGCTGATGCGGCACAGGTCCAGGCTGGCGAATTTGCGGTGATCGAGGCTGGCCAGCGGTCGACCGACCTTGGGCATCAGGATGCAATGATTGCCGACATGCTGATTGACGTAACCCGATACCGCATAAGGGTCGGCATGCTCGAATATTCTGCTGCGCTGACTCAACAGTTGCGCGTGCATCATCAGGTCACTCTCATTGTTGTTATGGTTTGCTTCAATCCATTCTAGAACAGTGCGTAAAACGTCGTATCAGCAGTAAACCAAAACCCTTGTGGGAGCGAGCCTGCTCGCGAAAGCGGAGTGTCAGTCAACATTGACGTTGAAGCTGATTCCACCTTCGCGAGCAGGCTCGCTCCCACAGGGTTGGAGTTGTATCGCGCTGTCAATCCTCGAGTGCGCGAACCCGTTCGTGGCGCTGCTGTTCTTCAGGTTGCGCCGTGGACTGCAAGGTGAAATCGAATTCGATTTCGGCAAACCGGCCGCTGACACCATGTGCCGCTGCGCGTTGCTGATCGTCGCTGAAGGTGATTTTGGCGATCAACTCATCACGGGTGGCGTAGGCGAAATCGTCGTGCAGGTATTTTTCGCCATCAAGGTTGATCTGGGTGGTCAGGTGGCGATGATCCGGCGCAGAGATGAAGAAGTGTACGTGTGCCGGACGCTGGCCGTGACGGCCCAGTTGATCGAGCAGTTGCTGGGTCGGACCATCGGGCGGGCAGCCGTAACCCGACGGCACGATGCTGCGGAAACGATAGCGACCTTCAGCATCGGTGACGATGCGGCGACGCAGGTTGAATTCCGATTGCGCGGTATCGAAGTACGAGTAAGTACCACCGGTGTTGGCGTGCCAGACGTCAACCACGGCACCGGCCAGCGGTTCTCCAGCGGTGTTGAACACTTGCCCTTGCATGAACAGCGTCACACCCGGATCGAGGCCATCATCGAGACGCGCTTCGCCTTCGGACAACGGCGCACCGGCCACGTACAGCGGGCCTTCAATGGTGCGTGGCGTACCGCCGGATTTGCCGGCCTGCTCATCTTCAGCGTCCATCAGCAGGTCGAGGTAATGCTCTAGCCCGAGCCCGGCGACTATCAGCCCAGCCTCCTGACGCGCGCCCAGCACGTTAAGGTAGTTAACGGCTTTCCAGAACTCTTCCGGGGTCACGGCGAGGTCTTCGATGATGTTTACCGAATCACGCAGGATGCGGTAGATCAGGGCCTTGGTGCGCGGATTGCCGGCATCGTTATGCAGGCCGCTGGCCTCTTCGAGAAACTTCTGGACTTCGGCAGTGTGGGAAATCTTGACGTTCATTTTATTGGGTTCCTCATCTTGTAATTATTTGCGTAGCGAACTGAACAGGCTGGGTTCAGCGATCATCCTCGCGGATGGAAGACGGATGCCGGCACATCGGGTCGATCTCGATCGCCATGTAGGGAAACAGTGGCAATTGCATCAGCAGGTCATGCAGTTCTTGAACGCTGTCGACATCGAATACGCTGTAGTTGGCATAGTGCCCGGCGATGCGCCACAGGTGGCGCCACTTGCCCTGCTCTTGCAGGCGCTGGGCCAGGGCTTTCTCGTCAGCCTTCAACTTGGCGGCGGCTTCCGGATTCATATCGACCGGTAGATTCACGGTCATTTTTACGTGGAATAGCATGATCCCTCCTCAGGCTTGATGAACGGAAGTGGATGTTTTGTCGCGACGGAAAAACGCCAGGCGTTCTTCGTCCAGGGTCAGGCCCAGGCCCGGTGTTTGCGGGACATGCAGTTCGAAATCGCGATACACCAGCGGCTCGCTGAGAATGTCTTCAGTCAGGAGCAAGGGGCCGAACAGTTCGGTGTCCCAGGCCAGTTTATTCAGGGTGATAAAGGCATGCGCCGAGGCCATGGTGCCAAGGCCGCCCTCCAGCATGGTGCCGCCGTACAGGGCGATGCCGGCTGCTTCGGCAATCGCGGCTGTACGCAGCACGGCGCGTGGGCCGCCGTTCTTGGCGATCTTCAAGGCAAACACCGACGCAGCGCCTTCGCGCGCCAGATTGAAGGCATCTTCCACGCATTCGATGGATTCGTCGGCCATGATTGGCGCCGGGCTCATCGCATTCAGACGTGCCATGCCAGCACGGTTGTTACGCGAGATCGGCTGCTCGATCAGGTCGATGCCGTTGGTGCCAAGGATCCGGCAAGCGCGCAATGCGACTGCTTCGTCCCAGGCCTGATTGACATCGACCCGCACACTGGCGCGGTCGCCCAGGGCTTTTTTGATCGCAATGACGTGGGCCAGGTCGCGGTTGACTTCACCGGCACCGATTTTCAGCTTGAAGATCCGATGGCGGCGCAGGTCGAGCATTTTTTCCGCTTCGGCGATGTCTTTGTCGGTATCGCCGCTGGCCAGGGTCCAGGCCACCGGCAAGGCATCACGCACGCGCCCGCCCAGCAACTCGCTGACCGGCAGGCCGAGGCGTTTGCCCTGAGCGTCGAGCAACGCGGTTTCGATCCCCGATTTGGCAAAGGTATTGCCGCGAATGCTGCGTTCCAGACGCAACATGGCGGCATTCACATTGCCGCTGTCCTGGCCGATCAGCAGCGGCGCGAAGTGTGTGTCGATGTTGGTCTTGATGCTGTCCGGGCTTTCGTTGCCATAGGCCAGGCCACCGATGGTGGTGGATTCACCGATCCCTTCAATGCCATCGGAGCAGCGCACACGAATGATCACCAGGGTCTGGTTCTGCATGGTGTGCATTGCCAGCTTGTGCGGGCGGATGGTCGGCAGATCGACGATGATCGTCTCGATCGATTCAATGGCTGTTGCACGCATGTCGATACCCGTCAGGTTCTTAAAGTTCTGGAACCGATTCTGGTACGGCTTTTTTCGCGATGCCAATATAGAATTGGTCTGACTTGATACCTTTAAGGTATGCATACGACTGACGTCCGGAGGCCCCATGGAACTGCGTCACCTGCGGTATTTTCAGGTGTTGGCTCAAACCCTGAATTTCACCCGCGCCGCCGAGCTGCTGCACATCGCCCAACCGCCCCTGAGTCGGCAGATCCAGCAACTGGAGGACGAGCTGGGCGTGTTGCTGCTGGAGCGTGGCCGGCCGCTGAAGCTGACGGAGGCCGGACGGTTTTTCCATGAACACTCCACCGCCCTGCTCGAACAACTGAACAAGGTCTGCGACAACACGCGGCGGATCGGCCTGGGGGAAAAGACCTGGCTGGGCATCGGCTTCGCGCCTTCGACCCTCTACGGTGTGCTGCCGGAACTGATCCGCCGTCTGCGCAGCGGCGAGCCTTTGGAGCTGGAACTGGGGCTGTCGGAAATGACCACGCTGCAACAAGTGCAGGCACTCAAGGCCGGGCGGATCGATATCGGCTTCGGGCGAATTCGCATCGACGACCCGGCGATCATTCAAACGGTGCTCACCGAAGACCGCTTAGTCGCCGCCCTGCCCGCTGGCCATCCTTTACTGGCCGGACCGGTCAGTCTTCGCCAACTGTCCAAAGAGCCCTTTGTGCTGTATCCCGGCAATCCGCGCCCGAGCTATGCCGACCATGTGATCGCACTGTTCGAGTCCTATGGCGTGAGCATTCACGTGGCGCAATGGACCAACGAATTGCAAACGGCAATCGGTCTGGTGGGGGCCGGGATTGGCGTGACGCTGGTGCCAGCCTCGGTGCAACTGCTGCACCGCGACGACATTGGCTTTACCCCGTTGCTTGAAGACAACGCCACCTCGCCGATCATTCTCAGTCGGCGGGCGGGCGATGTATCACCGGGGTTGAATCATTGTTTGAAGGTGATCGAGGAACTGCAACCGCAGGCGAGGTTTTAATGGGAATTCCTGTCCCAGAACCAATTCCAGAAACCCGGAAGTTCCACTGGCTGTGAACTGTCCTTGACGGTGCGCGCCATCGCCGCGCGCAACACGGCGTCGTGATCGTCATAAAACGGTTTTTGCRCCAGCGGCACGCCGGTGGTCTTGGCACTGTCGACCAGGATTTGCAGGTATTCCCGGGTGTGCCGGGCGGTGTAGCGATTCAGGTCGTGGAAGGTCACCACCACCGGTATCACCCCATCCACGGTCGGCAATTCACCCAACGCGATACGCTCACGCACTTCGGACATCGAGCGCAGCATATGCGACCGACGCCGGGGGCTGGCGTTGAAGCCCCAGATTTTGCCGTCATTGGCGCTCAAATCGGTCAGCAGTACATGCATGCCGTGCTGCTGATAGGCGGCGAAGACGCGTTTGTCGTAGTTCCAGAATGGCGGACGCACCAGGGTCGGTGGCGCACCGGTGATGGCCGCGATGTCCGCGCTGCCTTTGCTCAAAGCCTGTTCCAGTTCTTGCGGGCTCAGCGAGCGGTGATTGGTGTGCCAGTGGGTGGCCGTGTGAAATCCCAGCACCTGCCCTTCTGCGTGTTCGCGATGCATGAGCTCGCGCCCGATGTCACTGTCACCGGCCCGTGGCGCGCCGGTCTGCACGAAAAACACCGCCTTGATGTTCGGCTGCAGCGGGTTGTCCTTCAGGCTGTCGAGCACGGTCGCGGTGGGGTTCCAGAAACTGGAAGCGCTGGGGCCATCGTCGTAGGTCAACAGAAATCGAATCGGTGCCTGCGCCTGTAGACGTTGCTCCGTCTGCGGCGTGAGTTCGATGGGTGCAGCGATGCAGCCTGCGAGCCCGACGGCTATGGCAAATGTGCCGAATAGTTTGAACAGCTGTGTCATGTTTTGCCTTGGATCAGACCCTGACGGTCAACTCATCAAATGGCAAAAGTCCTTCGCCCGTAAATCCTTCTCCGGCCCGCCAGTGTCGCGGGCCGAGGTTGGATCAGGGTACACAGTGTTTGGTTCCGCTGCCCACCCTCCTCGCTTACTGCGCCAAGGCCTGCTGGAACGAGTGGTCGATGATCGGCGCGGTCGCCAGCGCCGTCGGCAGTGCCTTGACCTTGAACAGGAAGTCCGCCGTGCTCTGCAAATCCGTCGCCGCTTGCTGATCCACCGGGCCGACGGTCATGTGGGCCTGACGTAACCAATGGCGCGACACGTCCTGATCGAGATTGGCTTTCTTCGCCCACAGGTCGGCGTATTCGTCGGTATGGTTGTCGACCCAGGCCCGGGCTTTTTTCAAGCGCACGAGGAAATCGGCGATGGCTTCGCGCTTGCTATCGATGGCCGGTGTCGAGGCGGCGATGGCRCTGAGGCCGGGCATCAGGTTTTTAGCAGTGAGAATCGGGCGCGCGCCGGAGAACAGAATCTGCTGGGAAATGTACGGTTCCCACACCGGGAACGCGTCGATGCTGCCTTGAGGAAATGCCGCTGCGGCATCAATCGGCATCAGTTTGATGAAGTCGACGTAGTCTTCCGGCAGGTCGGCTTTCTCCAGTGCCCGCAGGGTCAATTGCTGGCTCCAGGCGCCGGGCCAGTAAGCGACTTTCTTGCCCTTGAGGTCGGCGATGCTATGGACCGGTGAATCCTTGGGCACGAGCAAGGCAATGGTGTCCGGATTCTGCCGCGACACACCGACCAGCTTCACCGGCGCCTGTTTGGCTGCCAGGAACAGAAAGCCGGAATCCCCGAGAAACCCCACGTCCAGTGCGCCGGTGTTCAACGCTTCGGCCAGTGGTGCAGCGGCCTGGAAATGCTTCCAGTCGACGGTATAGGGCGCGCCCTCCAATGCACCCGACGCCTCCACTGAGGCGCGCACGTTGTAGTAGTTCTGGTCGCCGACATGCAGGACCACAGGGTCGGAGGCGTAGGCAATCGGGGCTGCAAACAGTGCGCTGGTCAACAGACCGCGCACGAATCGGGACAGGTTCATCGGAGGCTCCAGGGGCGTTATTTATATAG
>NZ_JBFULH010000101.1:0-12514 GCF_056400445.1 Pseudomonas sp. P5_B2
TGCTACAAAACCCATCAACAAACTCTGACGCCCCACCCTCCCCGTAGCAGCTGTCGAGCAACGCGAGGCTGCGTGTGCGATTTGCCTGCCAATACCCAATGGCCGGGATTGGGGTCAGTTGGACAGGGTCAAGCCGTTGGCCGGCAGCGGCAGCGCGGTTTTGTAGCGCACTTGCTTGAGGGCGAAGCTTGAGCGGATGTTCGCCACGCCAGGGACTTTGGTGAGGAAATCCATCATGAAGCGCTCCAGCGACTGGATGGTCGGCACCAGGACCCGAATCAAATAGTCCGGGTCGCCTGCCATCAAATAGCACTCCATCACTTCCGGGCGATCCGAGATCGCCTCCTCGAAATGCTGTAACGCCTCTTCCACCTGTTTCTCCAGACTGACGTGAATGAACACATTCACGTGCAGCCCCAGCAGCTCCGCATCCAGCAGCGTCACTTGTTCACGAATCAGGCCCAACTCTTCCATTGCCTTGACCCGATTGAAGCACGGCGTCGGCGACAGGTTTACCGAGCGTGCGAGGTCGGCGTTGGTGATGCGCGCGTTCTCCTGAAGGCTGTTCAAAATGCCGATATCGGTACGATCCAGTTTGCGCATGAGACAAAACCACCTGTTTTTTTTGTTTATACAGAATTTTTATCCCCAAATGATCTCCAGCGCAACGAAACAGAGATAAATATTCTTCTTCGCCGGGCCTATGATTGTTGTAGGACAAGAATTCTTCCATAGAGGAATGACGGTCAGCTCACTACAAGAAATTCACAAGATCGAGCGTAGAAGCCATGAAACAAGCGTACGAACCGCTGCAACTGCACGTTCCCGAACCCTCGGGCCGTCCTGGCTGCAAAACCGACTTCTCCTACCTGCGTCTGACCGACGCCGGCACGGTGCGCAAACCTTCCATTGACGTTGAACCCGCCGACACCGCCGACTTGGCCAAAGGCCTGATTCGCGTGCTCGATGACCAGGGCAATGCCCACGGTCCGTGGGCTGAAGACGTACCGGTCGAGATCCTGCGCAAAGGCATGCGTGCCATGCTCAAGACGCGTATCTACGACAACCGCATGGTGGTCGCCCAGCGTCAGAAAAAAATGTCGTTCTACATGCAGAGCCTCGGTGAAGAAGCCATTGGCACCGGCCAGGCCCTGGCCTTGAACATCGATGACATGTGTTTTCCCACCTACCGCCAACAAAGCATCCTGATGGCCCGCGATGTGCCGCTGGTGGGTCTGATCTGCCAACTGCTGTCCAACGAGCGCGATCCGCTCAAGGGCCGTCAGTTGCCGATCATGTACTCGGTCAAAGATGCCGGCTTCTTCACCATTTCCGGCAACCTCGCCACCCAATTCGTACAGGGCGTGGGCTGGGGCATGGCCTCGGCGATCAAGGGTGACACCAAAATCGCTTCGGCCTGGATCGGCGACGGCGCCACCGCTGAAGCGGACTTCCACACCGCCCTCACCTTCGCCCACGTGTACCGCGCGCCGGTGATCCTCAACGTGGTCAACAACCAGTGGGCGATCTCCACCTTCCAGGCAATTGCTGGCGGTGAAGCCACCACGTTTGCCGGTCGTGGCGTCGGTTGCGGCATTGCCTCCCTGCGGGTTGATGGCAACGATTTCGTCGCGGTCTACGCCGCCTCTGCCTGGGCCGCCGAACGTGCGCGCCGCAACCTCGGCCCGACCATGATCGAATGGGTCACCTACCGCGCCGGTCCGCACTCCACCTCCGATGATCCGTCCAAGTACCGTCCTGCCGACGACTGGAGCTACTTCCCGTTGGGCGACCCGATTGCGCGCCTCAAGCAGCACCTGATCAAGATCGGTCACTGGTCCGAAGAGGAACACGCCGCCGTCAGTGCCGAGCTGGAAGCCGAAGTCATCGCTGCACAGAAAGAAGCCGAACAGTACGGCACCCTCGCCGGTGGCCAGATTCCAAGCGCCGCGACCATGTTCGAAGACGTCTACAAAGAGATGCCGGAGCACTTGAAGCGCCAGCGTCAAGAGTTGGGGATCTGACATGAACGACCACAACAACAAAATCGAGCTGGAAACCGCCATGACTACGACCACCATGACCATGATCCAGGCCCTGCGCTCGGCCATGGATGTGATGCTTGAGCGTGACGACAACGTCGTGGTCTTCGGCCAGGACGTCGGCTACTTCGGCGGCGTGTTCCGTTGCACCGAAGGCCTGCAGACCAAGTACGGCACCTCCCGCGTGTTCGATGCGCCGATTTCCGAAAGCGGCATCGTCGGTGTCGCCGTGGGCATGGGCGCTTACGGCCTGCGCCCGGTGGCCGAGATCCAGTTCGCCGACTACGTCTACCCGGCGTCGGACCAGATCATTTCCGAAGCCGCCCGCCTGCGTTATCGCTCGGCCGGCGAGTTCACCGCGCCGATGACCCTGCGCATGCCTTGCGGCGGCGGCATCTATGGCGGCCAGACCCACAGCCAGAGCATCGAGGCGATGTTCACTCAGGTGTGTGGTCTGCGCACGGTCATGCCGTCCAACCCTTACGACGCCAAAGGCTTGCTGATTGCGTCCATCGAAAACGATGACCCGGTTATCTTCCTTGAGCCAAAACGCCTGTACAACGGCCCGTTCGACGGCCATCACGACCGCCCGGTAACCCCGTGGTCGAAACACCCGGCCGCACAAGTCCCGGACGGCTACTACACCGTGCCGTTGGATGTCGCTGCCATCGCCCGTCCCGGCAAGGATGTGACCATCCTGACCTACGGCACCACCGTTTATGTGTCGCAAGTGGCGGCTGAAGAAACCGGTATCGACGCTGAAGTCATCGACCTGCGCAGCCTGTGGCCGCTGGACCTGGAGACCATCGTCAAGTCGGTGAAGAAAACCGGCCGTTGCGTAATCGTTCACGAAGCGACCCGTACCTGTGGCTTCGGCGCCGAGCTGGTCGCACTGGTGCAAGAGCACTGCTTCCACTACCTGGAAGCGCCTATCGAACGCGTCACCGGTTGGGACACCCCCTACCCGCACGCGCAAGAGTGGGCGTATTTCCCTGGCCCGACCCGTGTGGGCGCGGCTTTGCATCGGGTTATGGAGGTCTGAATGGGCACGCACGTTATTAAAATGCCGGACATTGGTGAAGGCATTGCAGAAGTTGAATTGTCGGTTTGGCACGTCAAGGTCGGCGACATGGTCGTCGAAGATCAGGTGCTGGCCGATGTGATGACCGACAAGGCGATGGTCGACATTCCTTCGCCAGTCCATGGCAAGGTGATCGCGCTGGGCGGTGTGCCCGGCGAAGTCATGGCGGTTGGCAGCATCCTGATCAGCATTGAAGTGGAAGGCGCCGGCAACGTAAAAGAGTCGGCGCAGCCTGCTCCTGTTAAAGAAGCGCCGGTTGCAGCACCTAAAGTAGAAGCCGTGGTGGAAAGCAAACCAGTCGCCGCCGTAGCGCCGCGAGTGGCTGTTTGCCAAGGCCCGATGGTGGCTCGCGAAGCCGACGAACGTCCGCTGGCCTCCCCGGCCGTGCGCAAACATGCGCTGGACCTCGGCATTCAATTGCGCCTGGTACGTGGCAGCGGCCCTGCCGGCCGCGTGCTGCACGAAGACCTCGACGCCTATCTGGCGCAAGGTCAGTCGAATGCATCGACCGTGTCCTCCGCTTACGCCCAGCGTAACGACGAAGAGCAAATCCCGGTCATCGGCATGCGCCGCAAGATTGCCCAGCGCATGCAGGACGCCACCCAGCGCGCGGCACACTTCAGTTATGTCGAAGAAATCGACGTGACCGCCGTCGAAGAGCTGCGCGCGCACCTGAACGAAAAACACGGCGCAACCCGTGGCAAGTTGACCTTGCTGCCGTTCCTGGTCCGCGCCCTGGTGGTCGCCTTGCGCGACTTCCCGCAAATCAACGCCCGTTACGACGACGAAGCCCAGGTCATCACCCGCCTCGGCGCGGTGCATGTGGGCATCGCCACCCAGGCCGACATCGGTTTGATGGTGCCAGTGGTCCGTCATGCCGAAGCCCGCAGCCTGTGGGACAACGCCGGCGAAATCTCCCGTTTGGCCACCGCTGCACGCAATGGCAAGGCCGCCCGCGATGAATTGTCCGGTTCGAGCATCACCCTGACCAGCCTCGGCGCCTTGGGCGGTATCGTCAGTACGCCAGTGCTGAACCTGCCGGAAGTGGCGATTGTCGGGGTCAATAAAATCGTCGAACGCCCGATGGTGGTCAAAGGCCAGATCGTGATTCGCAAGATGATGAACCTCTCCAGCTCCTTCGATCACCGTGTGGTCGATGGCATGGACGCGGCGCAATTCATCCAGGCCGTTCGCGGCCTGCTCGAACAACCCGCCACCTTGTTTGTGGACTGATTTTTGTTGGAGAGCACAATGCAGACTTTGAACACCACACTGCTGATCATCGGCGGCGGCCCTGGCGGTTATGTGACGGCGATTCGTGCCGGTCAACTGGGCATTGCAACCATTCTGGTAGAAGGCGAATCCCTGGGCGGCACCTGCCTGAACATCGGCTGCATTCCGTCCAAGGCGCTGATCCACGTCGCTGAGCAGTTCCACCAGACGCAACACCACAGCCAGAATTCGGCCCTGGGCATCCGCGTTTCGGCGCCAACCCTCGACATCACCAAGAGCGTCGAGTGGAAGGACGGCATCGTTGATCGCCTGACCACTGGCGTCGCGGCGCTGCTGAAAAAGAACAAGGTCCAGGTCATTCAAGGCTGGGCCAAGGTCGTCGACGGCAAAACCGTCGACGTCGGCGACATGCGCATTCAGTGCGAGCATCTGGTGCTGGCCACCGGGTCGAAAAGCGTGAACCTGCCGATGCTGCCGGTTGGCGGCCCGATCATCTCCTCCACCGAAGCCCTGGCGCCCACGTCCGTGCCAAAACGGCTGACCGTGGTCGGTGGCGGCTATATAGGTCTGGAGCTGGGGATTGCCTATCGCAAGCTCGGTGCCGAGGTCAGTGTGGTCGAGGCGCAAGAACGCATCCTGCCCGCCTATGATGCCGAACTGACCCAACCGGTACACGATGAACTGAAAAAGCTTGGCGTGAAGCTTTACTTGAAGCACAGCGTTCAAGCCTTTGATTCATCGAATAATTTACTGAAAGTACTGGGTCCGGATGGCGACACCCTGAACCTTGAAACCGATCAGGTATTGGTGGCCGTGGGCCGAAAACCCAACACCCAGGGCTGGAACCTCGAAGCGCTGAACCTGGATATGAACGGCTCGGCAATCAAGATCGACCACCGCTGCCAGACCAGCATGCGCAACGTGTACGCCATCGGCGACCTGAGCGGCGAACCGATGCTCGCGCACCGGGCCATGGCTCAGGGCGAGATGGTGGCCGAACTGATCACTGGTAAATCCCGCGAGTTCAACCCCACCGCCATCGCGGCCGTGTGCTTTACCGATCCGGAACTGGTGGTGGTCGGCAAGACCCCGGATGAGGCCACGACCGCCGGTCTGGACTGCATCGTCTCCAGCTTCCCGTTCGCGGCCAACGGCCGGGCGATGACCCTGGAATCGAAAAGCGGCTTTGTGCGGGTGGTCGCTCGTCGGGACAATCATGTGATTGTCGGCTGGCAAGCGGTGGGTGTGGGGGTTTCCGAACTGTCTACGGCCTTCGCCCAAAGTCTGGAAATGGGCGCGCGGCTGGAAGACATCGGCGGCACCATCCATGCGCATCCGACGCTGGGCGAGGCGGTGCAGGAAGCGGCGTTGCGTGCTTTGGGGCATGCGCTGCACCTGTAAAACCGGACGCAAACCCCTGTAGTAGCTGACGAGCACCGCGAGGCAGCGTCCGGCGACGAAGTCGTCGCAAAATCTGCCACCCAGTGCTTTCAGGCACACCGAGCCAGGCGGATTACGACGACTTCGTCGCCGGACGCCGCCTCGCGGTGCTCGACAGCTGCTACTCCGGGACGTATCGATGGTCGCAGAGATCGAATTGCAGGCTGCGAAATGGGTCCGGAATGAAGTATTGTTGTCCCCATCCAAAAAACGTCAGAAGCCTTGAACCGTTTCGGCGGTTGTTCAGTGATAGAGGGTGTCATGGGTAACGAAAGCATCAATTGGGACAAGCTGGGTTTTGACTACATCAAGACAGACAAGCGTTTCTTGTCGTACTGGCGCAATGGCGAGTGGGACAAAGGCACCCTGACCGAAGACAACGTGCTGCACATCAGCGAAGGCTCTACGGCCCTTCACTATGGCCAGCAATGCTTTGAAGGCATGAAGGCCTATCGTTGCAAGGACGGTTCGATCAACCTGTTCCGCCCGGACCAGAACGCCCTGCGCATGCAGCGCAGCTGTGCACGCCTGTTGATGCCGTTCGTCGAAACCGAGCAGTTCATCGAAGCCTGTAAAGCCGTGGTCCGCGCCAACGAGCGTTTCATCCCGCCTTACGGCACCGGCGGCGCGCTGTACCTGCGTCCGTTCGTGATCGGCGTGGGTGATAACATCGGCGTGCGTACCGCTCCCGAGTTCATCTTCTCGATTTTCGCGATTCCGGTTGGCGCCTACTTCAAGGGCGGCCTGACCCCGCACAACTTCCTGATCTCCAGCTTCGACCGTGCAGCCCCACAAGGCACCGGCGCGGCCAAGGTCGGTGGCAACTACGCCGCCAGCCTGATGCCGGGCTCCCAGGCCAAGAAAGCGCACTACGCCGACTGCATCTACCTGGACCCGATGACCCACACCAAGATCGAAGAAGTCGGTTCGGCCAACTTCTTCGGGATCACCCACGACAACAAGTTCGTCACCCCGAACTCGCCGTCGGTCCTGCCAGGCATCACCCGCCTGTCGCTGATCGAGCTGGCCAAATCGCGTCTGGGCCTGGAAGTGATTGAAGGTGACGTGTTCATCGACAAGCTCTCGGACTTCAAGGAAGCCGGCGCTTGCGGTACCGCGGCCGTGATCACCCCGATCGGCGGCATCAGCTACAACGACCACCTGCACGTGTTCCACAGCGAAACCGAAGTCGGCCCGGTCACCCAGAAGCTCTACAAAGAGCTGACCGGTGTACAGACTGGCGACATCGAAGCGCCAGCGGGCTGGATCGTCAAGGTTTGATCTGACGCGGCTGTTCGCTTGAGCAAAAAAGCCCGGCTATTGATTGGATAGCCGGGCTTTTTTTCGCCTTCGATTTGGGCAATGTCCGGGGGTGAATTCAAACGCTAACCCTTCCAACACGCTCGGCATCCGCAGCCCATAGGGCGACGGATACGGACTGCCGACGCAGGCCATACTGGACGCGGTGCGTTTGATGGCTCGGCTGAAGAGCTGTAGATCGACCCGGTATATTCCGGGAAAGCGTTTGCCGGGTTGCTGGCCGATCTCACCCAAGAACGCTTCCGGTCCGGTGACAACGTGCTGTTTGTGATGACCGGCGGCACACCGGGGTTGTGTGCGTATCGGGAGGCGTTTCAGGGCTGAGGGGCGGTCATCATTTGTAACTGAGCCGCCCATTTGTAACAACGGCCAGAGTTTCAGAACAGTCCTACATCTATCAAGTATTCATTGTTATAGCGTCCGTATCGCTGTTAAAGGATGAAACAAGGACGCTCATGGCTCGAAAAACAGACATCCCTCGGGTCCAAAACCCTCCATCGGGCGACGGGCATCACATCACCACCCGTTACATGACCGCCACCGAACTGGCAGAACGGGACGCCAGGCAAAAATCATATGACGACATGTTGGCCCGACAACAGGTATATGAAGACCGCTTCATAAGGCAACCCCAACATCAGGATCTTCCCGGCGCCGTAGGTTGCGTGTTCGCCAAAAGCTGCAATCTTCCAGATGGCATCATCAACCATGACAATCCTGCCGGGTTTATCCCGGTCGAGAAACTGGCCGACTATGGAAAATTTTTCTTATTAGGTGGCCGCGATACCGATACAGCGGGGAACATCACTCTCAAAAAAAATCAGCGGCAATGCGTTACCTGCTGAGCTGGGAACGCTTCTCCTTGGTACTGGAGGCAGCGTCGCCACGGGGGCAAGTGCGGTTAGTAATGCAGGCGTAGTAACCGCCGGTGTTGCTGCCGGCGCATTGCTGGGAATGGTTGCACTGCTCTGGCCGTCGACTCTAGGCGACAGTTCGTTGTACACGGAAGAACAACTCAAGTCGCTTAAAGAAGGACGCACGCGCGTTCGACTTCATATCGAACAACAAGCCGATGGCTCCCTGAAAGGATACGGATTCAATACCCAAAAGCGCAGCGATTGGGAGTTGATTCCTGTCGTGCAGTTCGTAGCAAAAGGCGCACAGCAAGTCGCCGACTTTGGCGACGGGACAACACTGATTTGGACGCCAGTCGTTACCCCGTCCAAAACTTCAGCAATTCCACCGCTGGAAGCTGCCCCACAAGCGCCGCAAATCTGGATTTATCCGCCTACGGAACAAGCAGATAACATCATCGTCAACCCGATTTACCCGCCGGATTACAACGACTTCATTCTTGTATTCCCGGCCGACTCTGGTATCAAACCGCTCTATATTGTCTTGGCGCTGGAATTCGACGCTGCCAGTTACCATGGCAAGACAGATACCCCTGTCAAAAGTAAAGGCCCCACTAATGGACAAGAAGCGCTGGAGAACTCACTTCAGGTAAAACCCACATCGCCACGCCAGGATTGGTATCGATCCAGACACGAACGAATTTGTAGTCTTTGACCGTACGGGCGGAGACGTCTATCACGGCCACGTCAGGCCATGGGATAAACTCCACCAAGATATGAAAAATGCTCTGATTAAAGCCAAGAAGGTCGACAACAAGGGCAATATACTGGGAGTGCAAAAATGAGCCTTCGTTATCAAGACCCATCAACAAGCCACGATGAGGCGATGAGACTTCTTGCCAGCGACGTGGATGCAAATGTTATCGCGGCATTGGTTTCCATTGGTCTGAAAGAAGAAAACAGAATCTGGGCTCAGAACACTTGCCTTAAGTACCTCGCAAGTGAGACCGAATCGATTGCAGCATCTGCCATCACCGCTCTCGGCCACATTGCTCGTCGTCATTGCGAAATTGATAGAGAAACGGTGCTGCCAGCACTCGAACAGGTGAAGCACAAATACCCTTCACTGGTAGGCGTTGTTGAGGATGCACTTGACGACATTGACCTATTCGCCTGACCTACCGAGAGATCGAAAGGCATCGTGGTGAAGGGGCTTGCCCCATCGCCACAGGCTCCGATCAGGCCTCATTCAATCATCCCGAGTCAGCACTTCCAGCAACTCAATCTCGAAAACCAGGTTCGAGTTCGGCGTGATTTTGCCCATCGTCCGTTCGCCATACGCCAGATGCGCCGGCACCAGCAGCTTGCGCTTGCCGCCGACCTGCATACCGATGATCCCCTGATCCCACCCCTTGATAACCCGCCCCGTGCCAATCACACACTGGAAAGGTTTGCCACGGCTGTAGGACGAGTCGAATTCAGTGCCGTCTTCCAGCCAGCCACGGTATTGGGTGGTGATCAATGCACCCTTTACGGCAGCTTTACCTTCGCCTGGCTGGAGGTCGATGATTTGCAGTTGTTCATTCATGACGATGTTGGTCTGTTTGCGGTAATCGAAGGACGTGGTTTTCCCAGAAAACCATCCTGCTTGCAACTCTTCAGGTGCCTTTACCCGGATGAGACAAGCGCTGACCGAACAGAATGCCGTTGAAGGTGTGGGTGCAGCAATGACAGTTAGGCGTCATGTTCTGCGCCGTGAGTCCCGGTTTAACGATTTGCAGAATTCCCAGGTCATCCACATACAAACCACTGAAATAGCTCGACTCCCCCAGACGCACCGTCTCCTGCCTTTCGCTTTCATGCAGGGCAACCATCCATAACACCGGTTCGGACTTGTCGAGACGAGCTAGCGCCTCACTGAACACGTCATCCCATTGCCTGCCGACGCGGGACAACAGAAACCGGAACAAAGGCGTGTAGTCGAACCCGTAACGGCGAGTACCGTGCATTGAACCGCGTGACACGTCGCTCCGGATTTCAGCCTTGGTATTTCGCTGGTGCCGATACGCACCGGAAGAGTCGTTGCGCCAGACGCCCCATGTGCGGGTGTTTACCTTGCGATAAAGAGGTTTCTTTTCCAACGAGCCGCTCCTGACCAGTCAATGAAATCGCCGCAGAGATTTACCGGAACGGCGGATGATTTCAAATAACCTTCCTTGGCAAATTGTTGCTGGTGACTAACGCGCCACCACCGTGATATCCACAATTATCCCGTTTGCAACCATCACCAGCATGTAGTTGTCGTTGCACAACTTCGCGCCGGTGGGTGAGAAGGATGAGTATGTGGCTCGGGGGCTGGCGCATATCGAGGCGTTCATCTGATTGCTCGGTTGTCCGTTCTGGCGCTATCGCGAGCAGGCTCGCTCCCACAGGGTAAGAGGAAAAACTGTGGGAGCGGCCCTGCGCGCGATAGCGGCTTGTCAGTCAACACGGCTGACGCATCCCGCCGCAGCCTTTATCCTAGGCGCCCCACCGAATCGAGTGTTGGAGTTAGTCATGCCCCATGAAGGCAACCTGTTGCAAGCCGCTGTCGTGTTTCTGTTCGCGGCGGTGCTCACCGTGCCCTTGGCCAAACGCCTGCAATTGGGAGCCGTGCTGGGTTATCTGTTTGCCGGCGTCCTCATCGGGCCGTCGGTGCTGGGGCTGATAGGCAATCCGCAAAGTGTCAGCCACATCTCTGAACTCGGCGTGGTGTTGCTGCTGTTCGTCATCGGCCTGGAACTGTCGCCGCGTCGCTTGTGGGTGATGCGAAAATCAGTGTTCGGCGTGGGCTTGGCGCAAGTGCTGCTGACGGGTTCGGTGATTGGCGTACTGGCGCTGTTCGTCTTCGGTCAGCCGCTGAACAGCGCCATCGTGCTGGGCCTGGGCCTTGCCTTGTCGTCCACTGCGTTTGGCTTGCAAAGCCTGGCCGAACGCAAGGAACTGACCAGCCCTCACGGGCGGTTGGCGTTTGCGATCCTACTGTTTCAGGACATCGCCGCGATCCCGCTGATCGCCATGGTGCCACTGTTGGCGGGCGGCGATCACGCCAGCACGGCGGCCGACAATGTGAACCATGGTTTGCGCGTGTTGGGCAGCATTGCTGTGGTGGTGATCGGCGGACGCTATCTGCTGCGCCCGGTTTTTCGCGTGGTGGCCAAGACCCGTTTGCCCGAGGTGTCCACCGCCACGGCGTTGCTGGTGGTGATTGGTACCGCGTGGCTGATGGACCTGGTCGGCGTGTCCATGGCGCTTGGCGCGTTCCTCGCCGGGTTGCTGCTGGCGGACTCTGAATATCGCCATGAACTGGAAGCGCAGATCGAACCGTTCAAAGGTCTGCTGCTGGGCCTGTTCTTCATGAGTGTCGGCATGGGTGCCAACCTGAGCCTGCTGCTCAGCGCGCCGATTGCAGTACTCGGGCTGACGTTACTGCTGATCGCAATCAAATTGCCGCTGTTATTTATCGTGGGCCGATTGGCCGGTGGCTTGGGCAAAGTCAATGCGCTGCGTCTGGGCATCGTGTTGGCGGCCGGTGGTGAATTCGCCTTTGTGGTGTTCAAGATCGGCCGCGACCAGGGCTTGTTCCAGCCGCACCTGTACGACTTGCTGGTGCTGACGATCACCTTGTCCATGGCGGTGACGCCGTTGTTGTTGCTGCTGTGCGCACGGCTGTATTCGCCCAAGGTGCAACCGGTCGTGGTACCGGAAAAATTCCGCCAAATCGACACCGATGCGCCACGTGTGGTGATTGCCGGCATGGGCCGGATGGGTCAGATCGTGGCGCGAATTCTGCGGGCGCAAAACATCAAGTTCGTGGCGCTCGACACCTCGGTTGAAACCATCGAACTGTCCCGCAGTTTCGGCGGTGTGCCGGTTTTCTATGGCGACCCGATGCGTCCGGAAATCCTCAGCGCAGCCAAGGTTGAACAGGCGGAATATTTCATCATTGCCACCGATGATCCGGATACCAATATCAAGACTGCCGAAGTGGTGCACCGCTTGTATCCGCACATCAAAATCATTGCCCGGGCGCGTAACCGCCAGCATGTGCATCGCCTGGTAGACCTTGGCGCCGAGGCGATTCGCGAAACCTATTACTCAAGTCTCGAAATGAGCCGACGCACGCTGGTTGGCCTCGGTCTGACACAGGCCCAGGCCGATGCGCGGATCAAGCGCTTCAAGCATCACGACGAACAGGTGCTGGAGGCGCAGCATGCGGTGTATGACGATGCGGCGAAGGTGTTGCAGACTGCGCAGGAAGCTCGGGCTGAGCTGGCTAAATTGTTTGAGTCAGATCAGTTGGAGGAGCAGGAGGCGGGTAAGGTTTAAGCCTTGCGGTGAAAGTGCTGACGCTATCGTGGGCAAGCCGCTCCCACAGTGTGAAATGCCACACAGCAAAACGCCGCTTCCACCAGAGGCAGAAGCGGCAGAGGCAATGAGCCTCAGCGAATCAATGCATGAACAGGGCGATCAGGATGATGATCGGGATTGGCACGCCAAGAAAG
>NZ_JBFULH010000102.1:0-12448 GCF_056400445.1 Pseudomonas sp. P5_B2
TCACCAAAGGGCCCCCTCGCCACAGGGCTCACTCCCGCAGGGGATTAGTGGTGAATGACGCTCCGGACAATTTCCTATACATTTTCCGGCCGCCCCCTGCATGGTGAAATCGCTTCATGTCTCTTGCGCTCGAACGTCTAGTCGCTGGTACGCCGATTCCTTTTGCCGGTAACCGTGTCACGGTGGTCAGCCCCGAACTGGCCGCGCGCTTTCTGCCCGGCGACCACCTGCTGGTGGAGCAGGTCAGCGGCGAATTGTTGCTGATTCCGGTGGCAGACCAGCAAGCGGCCAGCGTTGCGATCGAGCGTGCGGAAGCAGCGTTCAGCGCGATGTCGGCGGTGTCGGATCAAGCAATCAGCACCTTTTTCGACCTGTTTGCCCAGCGTCTGGAAACCCCGCAGTGCTGGGACTTGATCGCGGCGGCCAACCTTGCCGACATCGAACGCGCCAAGGCCCGTGGCCGCTCCACCACGCGCTTGCTGGCGGATGAACGCATGCGCAGGGACATGATCGCTGGCCTGCGCGCCTGGCGGGATGCGCCCGCCTCTCGGGGCAAGGTGCTCAGTTGCGTCGAGCATGACGGCTGGAAAGTCGAGCAAGTGGTGTCGCCGCTGGGCATTGTCGCGTTTGTCTTTGAAGGCCGGCCGAATGTGTTCGCCGATGCAGCTGGCGTCCTGCGCACCGGTAACACCGCTGTGTTGCGAATTGGCAGCGATGCATTGGGCACCGCTCAGGCCATCGTCACTCATGCGTTGAATCCGGCACTGAGTGATGCCGGGTTGCCGGTCGGCGCGGTGTCGCTGGTCGAAAGCGTCAATCATGCGGCCGGTTGGGCGATGTTCGCCGACCGGCGTCTGTCCTTGGCCGTGGCCCGGGGTTCGGGGCGTGCAGTCAGCCAATTGGGCAGCATCGCCCAACAGGCCGGCACCGCCGTCAGCCTGCACGGCACCGGTGGCGCCTGGCTGATCGCCGACAAGGAGGCCGACGCGACTCGCTTCGCCGCCGTGGTGCGCAATTCTCTGGACCGCAAAGTCTGCAACACCCTGAACGTCTGCCTGATCCAGCGCGATCGCGCCTTTGAGCTGGTGCCGCTATTTCTCGATGCGTTGCAACAGGCCGGCAGCGCGCGGGGCCAGGGCTGCAAGCTGCACATTGTCGAAGGCAGCGAGGTTTATTTGCCGGCGCTATGGTTGAACGCGAGCGTCGAGGTATACCGCGCCGAAGGCTACCGGACCGAGGCAATGGCTGAGCCATTGCCAGAGGATCAATTGGGCCGCGAATGGGAGTGGGAAGAAACCCCGGAAGTCAGCCTGATGTTCGTTGACGACCTGGACCGCGCCATTGCCTTGTTCAATCGCTACAGCCCACAGTTCACGGTGTCATTGATCAGTGAAGATGACGCTGCGCATGAGCGTTTCTACAACGCAGTCAACGCCCCGTTTGTCGGCAACGGCATCACTCGCTGGGTCGACGGGCAGTACGCGTTGAACAAGCCGGAGCTGGGACTTTCGAACTGGGAGAGCGGTCGGCTGTTTGCTCGCAGCGCGATTCTCTCGGGAGATGGCGTGTTCACCATTCGCAGTCGCATGACGCAGACCGATTTGTCGGTCAAACGCTAGGTATTCCGACCGCGGGCAAGGGGCGCACTATAATTAAGGTGTTTGCTCCTTCGTTCCGAAAGAGGGATACACCATGAAACTTCGTTCCTTCGAGCAGTATTCACATCAACTGGAAGCGGTCGCTCACGATACATGGCTGACGACACGGGTTAAGTCGACCCTGGCCATGGCCGAGCCCACCCTTGCCATGCACATTCACGTCAAAACCCATGCCGGCACGGTGGCCTTGAGTGGTCGGGTCAACACCCATCGGCAATGTGAGCAGGTTGTTGCTCTGACCCGTTCAGTTCAGGGTGTTGTCGACGTCGATGCCAGGGAATTGCTGACTCACGTGTTTATGCCAGGCAGCTATCCCGAACCGCCCAACGCCGAAGAAAGTGCTGAACATCGGTCTCAATCGTCAACTAAACCGGACGACAAATGACCAGGGCGATTCTATTAAGCAGCGCTTTCGTGAGCCGGGAGCGCTTGCACCGGGGCAGTTGATCACGCGGCTTCAGCGACACAAAGATGCGGCACGTTACGCTAATGCCGATCAGTTAAGCCTTAACGCGAACCGAATGCAGGCTTCCCCAGCTGCTACAAACTTCGGTTCGGCTTAACTGATCGGCATTAGCCCGTTACGCGGCTTTTTCATGGGCAAAAAAAAGCCGCCAGTAAAGGCAGCGAAAAAAACACGCGTTGTGTGGTGTCAGTATCGTGGTAGCAAGGTTACAAAATGATGACGAAACGGGGCACTTGCCCCGTCGGCGCTAATAAACTTGCGGCACAATCAGGTCCGGTGGCGTCGGGATGCGCAAGTAGTCTCCCTGGCGCACGCGTTCCGGTAATTCAATCCTCGGTGATTCGACTTCTTCATACGGCATCTGCCCGAGCAGGTGGTGGATGCAGTTGAGTCGGGCCTGTTTCTTGTCGTTGGCCTGCACCACCCACCACGGCGCTTCGGCGATGTGGGTGCGCTCGAGCATGATTTCCTTGGCCTTGGTATAGGCTTCCYAACGACGGCGGGACTCCAGGTCCATCGGGCTGAGTTTCCATTGCTTGAGCGGATCATGAATGCGGCTGAGAAAGCGCAGGTGCTGTTCCTGGTCGGAAATCGAAAACCAGTATTTGATCAGCTGGATGCCGGAGCGGGCGAGCATCCGTTCAAATTCCGGTACGGTGCGGAAAAATTCTTCGTATTGGTCGTCGTTGCAAAAACCCATGACCTTCTCAACGCCCGCTCGGTTGTACCAGCTGCGGTCAAACAGCACGATTTCACCGGCGGCCGGCAGGTGCGAGACGTAGCGCTGGAAATACCATTGGGTCTGTTCGCGGTCGTTGGGTGCGGGCAGGGCGGCGACCCGGCAGACCCGAGGGTTAAGGCGCTGGGTAATGCGCTTGATCACACCGCCTTTGCCCGCCGCATCGCGTCCTTCAAACAAAATCACCACTTTGTGCCCGGTTTTCACCACCCAGCTTTGCAGCTTGACCAGTTCACCCTGCAAGCGGAACAGCTCGCTGAAATAGCGACGTCGTTGTTCTTTTTCGCTGCTGTCACCGACGTGCTCATCGAACAGCGCGTTGAGGTCGTGTCCGTCCTCCATCAACTCCAGTTCCAGCTCTTCGTCGCTGTGATCGAGCAACTCACGATGGATACGTTGAATCAGGGTGTCGTTGTCTAAAAGCATGGTCAGAACTCCCGACGAAGGTGGAAGTGATCATGCTAGGCCTGGGGATATGACGGAAAAGTGACGATGAGGGCGTAGTGAAAAAAAACCTGGTGTCATATTGGTGTCACCTAACCCATGGCAGGATCCTCGCAAACCGACTTGAATGCCCAGCGGAACTCCCTCCGCGGGCCGATGAAATTGCCAGGAATCCCCGCCATGAAAGGAGATGCCTCCCTGTTTGCCGCCATTGACCTGGGCTCCAATGCGTTTCGCATGATGATTGGACAGTCGGTCAAACGAAACCAGAAATGGATGATTCAGGAGGTGAAAACCCTGCGTGAACCTGTCCGTTTGTCGGAAGGTTTTCAGGGCGGTACGCTGGACGAAATGGCGCTGGATCGTGGATGGCAAGCGCTTTCGCGATTCGGCAAAAAATTACGCGGCTTTGAACCCGGCCGGGTAAGGGCGGTGGCAACCAGTGCGGTTCGCGAAGCCGACAATGCACAACTGTTCCTGGCCAGCGCCGAGCGTCACCTCGGGTTTCGGATTGATGTGATTTCCGGGCATGAAGAAGCGCATCTGGTGTACGCCGGTGTGACCCATTCGATCCCTAGTCCGCAAAGCATGCGACTGGTCGTGGACATCGGTGGTGGGTCCACCGAGTTGATTCTGGGGCAGGGCGCTCAACCGTTGTTGACCGAAAGCATTGCCATTGGCAGCGGTACTTTTGGTGCGCGTTATTTCTCCGGTGGCTGCATCACCGCCCCGGCGCTGCTGGAGGCGGAGCGTGTGGCCACGCAGCAGTTTGAAACAGTGGCGCGGCGTTACCGTGCCTTGGGTTGGCAGCAGGCCATCGGTTCTTCAGGGACGGCACGCATGCTCGCCAAAGTGCTCAAGGCCAACGGGATGAACGACGATGGCGAAAGCGGCATCACCTACAGCGGTCTGCTGCGCCTGTCGTTGCGCCTGCTGGAAGTGGGGCATGTCAAACAGCTCAAACTGGCCGGCCTGCAAAACCATCGCTTGAGCACCTTGCCGGGTGGGCTGGTGGTGATGCTGGCAGCGTTCAAGGTTTTCGGTATCTCGCATATGACGCCTTCGGAGGCGGGGTTGAGGTTCGGGGTCCTGCATGGCTTGATCTCCAGGCATTGAACCTCGAACTGCTCAGTAGTCACGGCCACGCCACTGCCGCGAAGTCCGGTTCGATCAATGATTCAAGGTATCGATCAGTTCTGGCGTGGTCACAATGGCGTGGGCGAATGTCGGGCCGTTCAGCTCATGGGCCGCGTGCATCATTTCCGGTTTGAAAGCAGCTGTGGCGTCGCGCACCAGTGTCACGTGATAGCCCAGTTCCACCGCGTAACGGGCGGTGGCCTCGATGCAGGTATTGGCCAGCAGGCCAGCGATGATCACGTGGGTGATGCCTTTTTGCTTGAGGCGAAAATCAAGGTCAGTGTTGGCAAAACCGCTCGATCCCCAATGTTCCTGAACGACGATGTCGCCGTCCTTTGGCGCGAAATCCGGGTGCCAGTCGCCGCCCCATTCTCCGCGAGCAAAGTGATGCATGTGCATGACCTTGCGCTGGGTGGGGCTTGGGTGATCCCAGCCCTCGTAGTCACCTTGTTCCCAGCGACGGTGCGGCACGATGATCACCGGAATGTCGAGGGAGCGGACAGTGCGGTCGAGTGCTCGCAAGTTGTCGAGCAGGCCGACTTGCGCGGCGATCGGTGCGATAAGCGGATAGATTTTACCGCCTTCGGATAGGAAATCGTTGTAAGGATCGACGAGCAGGTAGGCGGTTCTGCCGAGGGGATAGAGTGTTTTTGGCATGGCTGTTTCCTCCAAGTGGCGATTGTTGAAAAAAACGTTCCCGCACAACAGGCGGGAACGCATCGAAGTCCAAAGGCTTCAGCTTAGATTGCCGCAGTAAATGTTCTGGTGACCATCAGCGGGATTTTCCCGCACCACCAAGGCATAGCCACCGGCTCGAAGTGTCTCGACAGGCACCGGCGCGCTTTTCCAGAAGTACTGCATCGCTGTGGATGAATAGAACCGCGCATTCGGTCCGTCGTTCATGTCATAGGCCGGTTTTGAGCCCAGACTGGCGCAGCTTCCGGGGTAGATGTAAGCCATCAAGCGACCGGGCAATGCGCTGCCCATGGGTTCACCGCTGACGGCAAACCAGAACTCGGTCGCATTACCTTTGGGCATCATGATGGGCCGGGCGATATTCCCGGCATTGACGGGCGTAGCGTGCAGAGGAACGTTGGTTATCTGACTGTCAGGCACTGTCGAACACCCATAGAGCCACCCGACCGCCGCCACCAACGTCAGCGAAGAAACGATTTTCATCGTGAAACTCCCGCTTGTGAGGACGCGTTGAAGTGATCCCCCTGTCAATTTTAGCTGTCTGGTGACAGAGGCCATGTCTTCGGATGGTCGGTCCTGGCGCAGGGTACTTGTATCGCAACGTATCCCCGATGCCGACAGCCAACTTCGCATACAAAACCATGGGGTATGCGACACAAGCGAGATACACCGCCCCCTCTAAATGAGCACACCGCATCGGCGGTCATCATTGGAGAATTGCGATGTCCCGTATCACTTCTCGCAACACCCGGCTCGGCATCGCGCTAGCCGCTGTCACACTGGTTACCTTCGCGGGTTTTTCGCAGGCTGGCGAAGCAAGCCATGAAGCGCAGCCTGGCAAAAGTTGGCAGTCCGGCATCCACCGCACGGACCTGGTGCATCAGGACCTGGATGTCCCCGAGCGTGAGGTGATACAGGTGCGTGTGGATTTCGATGCCGGCGTGGTCTCGCCCAAGCATTCGCATCCCGGGGTGGAAGTCGCCTACGTCATCGACGGCACGTTCGAGTATCAATTGGAGGGTCGGCCACCGGTCACGCTTAAGGCCGGCGATTCGCTGTACATCCCCGCAGGTACGGCGCATGTGGCGAAGAATGTTGGTGGCGGCAAGGCGTCAGAGCTGGCGACGTACATTGTGAAGAAAGGCACGCCGCTGCTGGTGTTGGAGGAGTAAATCAGTGTGGGGGTGAGCCTGTTCGGGCAGCGTTCCGACGAGCGATTTATCATTCAATATGGATATCGGTTGACCCACCGCAATCGCGAGCAAGCTCGGCTCCTACAGGTAAAGAGGACTCAATTTCCCAGTTTGAACACCAGCGCCTTCAAGCCGCATTCAACGTCTGCATCCGGAAACTCCGGAGGATTCTCCAGCCGCTGTTCAAAGCGCAGGCTCGGAGCCTCACGCATGACGCCGTCGATGAGGAAGTCAGGCCCGAACGCCGGGTCGTTCATGCAGGCCAGTACCGTGCCCTCAGGGCTGAGCAGTTCCGGCAACCGGCGTAACACGCGTTGGTAGTCCTTGGTCAGTAAGAAACTGCCTTTTTGAAAGGACGGCGGATCGATGATCACCAAGTCATAAGGCCCTTTGCCAATCACCTTGCCCCAGGACTTGAACAGGTCATGGCCGAGGAAGCTGACCTGGCTCAAATCGTGCCCGTTGAGTCGGTGATTATCGCGACCCCGGCTCAGGGCCGGGCTGGACATGTCCAGATTGACCACGTGCTTGGCGCCACCCTCGATGGCGGCGACCGAGAAGCCGCAAGTGTAGGCAAACAGGTTCAACACACGCTTGCCCTGGGCATGGGCCCGCACCCAGTCGCGGCCGTAACGCATGTCGAGAAACAGGCCGGTGTTCTGTTTGCGGCCCAGGTCCACGCGGTAACGCAAGCAGCCTTCGGTGATGGTCATTTCATCGATCACCTCGCCCAGCAACCATTCGGTGGTGCTTTGCAGCAGATAACGATGCTGCAGCAACAACGTATGCGCACCGGATTGTGCCCACTCGGGTGACTGGGTGATCTGCATCAACAGTTGTTTCAAATCTTCCAGCTGCGCCGCTTCCGGCTCTTTGAACAGCGCGACCAGCACCACGCCCTGCAGCCAGTCGACAGTCAACTGCTCCAGCCCCGGCCAGCAGCGGCCACGGCCGTGAAACAGCCGACGGGTTTCTGCGGGGGCCGTTGCCAGGGCCGTCAGCAGGTGGGCGTGGAGGGTGGCGAGTGCGTCTGAGTTCATCGGGCTGGGGTCGGCAATTTGAGGGGGCGGCATTTTAACCATAATTGTGCAGCGCTATCTCTCAATAACACAGACAACCTGATCCCTGTGGGAGCGAGCCGGCTCCGGGCGGCGTTCCGACGAAGGCAGTGTGTCACTCAACATCAATGTTGAATGTGCCGGCCTCTTCGCGAGCAGGCTCGCTCCCCCAGGTTTCATAGGGTATGACTTGAACTCATGCCCTCATGATTTTTAATGGTTACAGCCCCGCAAACCCCCAGTGTTAAAAAATCGCAAACCAGCTCATCAACAACAAAAAAGAGCGTTTGCAACCATGACTCATCATCACTGCCTGTCTTCGCCAGCGACCTGCTGCGCTCTTCGAACCCCGACATTGACCATGCCAGGCCCGCAGCCTGCGTGCGTTTCTGATCAACCCAAATTCCCTGAAGAGTAACGACTCATGAAAGAACTCGACCTGTACATCGGTGAAGGTTTCGAAGGCCCGGGCGTGAACGCCGCGCACATCAACATTCTGATCGGCCCGCGCAACGGCCCGGCCGGCCAGGCATTTGCCAACAGCCTGGCGTCGCCAAGCCAGGGTCACTGCCCGTTCATGGTGATCGCGCAGCCGAACATTCCGGTCAAGCCGATGACCCTTTACGTCAATAAAGCCGCGATCAGCAGCGACCTGCACGGCAACGCCACCTGGGGCGCGTCCCAAGCCGGTATCGCCAAGGCAGTGCTTGAAGCGTTGCTGGACGGCACGTTGCCGCCGGAAGCCGAAGACGAGTGGGCCATCGTCACTGCCAACTGGGTCAACCCGGCCTGCGACGACTTGGATGCGGTCTATATGAACAACTACAACGCCTGCCGCACGGCGATTCGTGCAGCGCTGACCGGCAAGCCGGAAACCGCGCAGCTGGCGGATGTGGTCAATCACATCAGCAACCCTTTTTACACGCCAAAAGCCTGAGGTCCGCGCTATGCAATACATTCGTTTGGGCAACTCCGGCCTGCAAGTGTCCCGCCTGTGCCTGGGCACCATGAACATGGGTACCCCGGACTGGAAACCGTGGATCTTTGACGAGAAGAAAAGCGAGCCAATCGTTGCGCACGCGCTGGACAACGGCGTCAACTTCATCGACCTCGCGGACTTCTATTCTGCCGGTGTCGGCGAAGAAGTGGTCGGGCGCATCGTCAAGCGCCTGGCCCATCGTGAGGACCTGGTCATCACTACCAAAGTCGGTTACGGCACCCGCAACGGCATCAACGCCAGCGGCCATTCACGCAAGCACATCATGGACAGCATCGACGCCTCGCTGAAGCGCCTGAACATGGATTACGTCGATGTGTTCATGCTGCATTACTTCGATGTGAACACCCCGGTCGAAGAAACCATGAGCGCGATGAACGACATCGTGCGCTCCGGCAAAGCGCGCTACATCGGCGTCTCGACCATGCTCACCGGGCAACTGGCGAAGATTCTCATGGCTTGCGAGCGCAACGGTTGGGTCAAGCCGATCAACATGCAGCTGCAACTGAACTGCGCCTACCGCGAAGAAGAGCGCGAGATGATCCCGTTCTGCCGCGATCAAGGCCTCGGTGTCTCGGTGTTCAGCCCGCTGGCCCGCGGCTTGTTGACCGGCGACGTACAGTCGACCCGCAACCAGACTGACTTCTTTACTCAGCAGATGTACAGCGACGAAGCCTCGTTCCAAATCGCTCATTCGGTGCAACGCGTGGCCCGTGCTCGCGGCGTGTCCAACGCACAAATCGCCCAGGCCTGGGTGGCCAACCATCCGGGTGTGGATTGCATGCTGGTGGGCGCAGACACCACCGAGCAGTTCGACAGTGCACTGGCCGCGCTGGATACCAAGCTCGACGCTGAAGAACTGCACGAGCTGGAACGCAATTACACCCCATGCGACGTGATCAACGATTACACCGCTGGCAAACGAATTTTGCGTTCGGCACGTCCAGGTCTGGAACGCTTCACCTTGACTGAGGCTGTGGCATGAGCGCGCTGATTCGCACGGGTAACTTCATCGACGGCCAGTGGTCGTCCGGTGGTCCGACCTACCCGGTGTTTAACCCGGCCAATGGGGAGTTGATCACAGAAGTACAAAAGGCTGGCGCTGAAGAAACCAATCTGGCCATCGAAGCGGCCAACCGTGCGCTACCGGCGTGGCGCAAGTTGACCGCCAAGGAACGCAGCCAGAAGCTCAAGCGCTGGAGCGAGTTGATGCTGAGCAACCAGAAAGATCTGGCGACCCTGCTCAGCCGTGAACAAGGCAAGCCGTTGGCCGAAGCCATGGGTGAAGTGGTCTACGCCGCGAGTTTTCTGGAATGGTTCGCCGAAGAGGCCAAGCGCGCTTACGGCGACGTGATTCCGAGCCACAAGGCCGATGCTCGGATCATCGTGGTCAAGGAAGCCATTGGCGTGGTCGCCGCAATTACCCCGTGGAACTTCCCTTTGGCCATGGTCACGCGCAAGGTCGGCCCGGCATTGGCCGCCGGTTGCACGATGATTCTCAAGCCATCGGAAGAAACTCCGCTGTCGGCCTTTGCACTGGCGGTGTTGGCAGAGCAGGCCGGTATTCCGGCCGGTGTGTTCAATATCGTGTCTGGCGATGCGGTCGCGATTGGGGGCGCGCTGCAAGCGTCGAGCATCGTGCGCAAACTGTCATTCACCGGCTCCACGCGCACCGGCAAATTGCTGATGCGCCAGGCGGCGGACACGCTGAAAAAAGTCTCGCTGGAACTGGGTGGCAACGCGCCGTTCATTGTCTTCGACGACGCTGATCTGGACGCAGCGGTCAAAGGCGCCATGGCCTCGAAGTTCCGCAACACCGGGCAGACCTGTGTCTGTGTTAACCGCTTCTTTATTCAGGACGGCGTCTACGAAGCCTTCACCGGCAAACTCGCAGAAGCCGTGGCGGCGATGCGCGTGGGCAGTGCGCTGGACGGCGAAACCGAGCAAGGCCCGCTGATCAACGCAGCGGCGCTGGCCAAGGTCGAACTGCACGTCGGCGATGCTCTGGAGAAGGGCGCCAAGCTGTTGTGCGGCGGCCGTCGTCATGCGCTCGGCGGTACGTTCTACCAGCCGACCATCCTCGCCGAAGCCAGCAGTGAAATGCTGATCGCGCAGGAAGAAACCTTCGGTCCGGTGGCGGCTTGCTTTCGTTTCAAGGACGAAGCCGAAGTGCTGCAAAAGGCCAACGACACGCCGTTCGGTTTGTCGGCTTACTTCTACAGCCGCGACATCGGCCGCGTCTGGCGCATGGCCGAAGGCCTGGAAGCGGGCATGGTCGGCATCAACGAAGGGATCATTTCCACGGAAGTGGCACCGTTCGGCGGCATCAAGGAATCGGGCCTCGGCCGCGAAGGATCGAAGTACGGTCTGGATGACTACCTGGAAATCAAATACCTGCTGATGGGCGGCCTCTGACCCCCACAGCATTACCCCTGTGGGAGCGGGCTTTTGTGGTGAGGGGGCTTGTCCCCGTTCGGCTGCGAAGCAGTCGCAAAACCTGAGTGCCGGTTGCACTTCGGGAATGCCGGGGCCGCTTCGCGACCCAACGGGGGCAAGCCCCCTCGCCACAAAGGCTCACTCCCACATAAAAGCGATCTGTTTCATTTCTCCGTCAATAACAACAATTGGAGATTTACATGTCCGTACAACCGGTAAAAATCGACGATCTGCCCATCGGGCGCTTTCACCTGAAAATCGCCGGCCTGACCTTCGGCGCGCATTTCACTGACGGCTATATCCTTGGCCTGATCGGTATCGCGTTCACCTTGCTGAGCCCGCAGATGCACCTGGATGCGTTCTGGCAAGGGCTGATCGGTGCTTCCGCACTGATCGGCTTGTTCCTCGGCAGCCTGTTTTTCGGCTGGATCGCCGACAAGGTCGGACGGCAGAAAATTTTCCTGGTCAGCTTTGTGCTGATCACCATCGCCTCGGTGATGCAGTTCTACGCTGAAACCGCCATGGGCTTGTTCCTGTGCCGGGTGCTAATCGGCATCGGGCTGGGCGGTGATTTCAGTGTCGGTCACGCCATGCTGGCCGAGTTCGCGCCGAAGAAGCATCGCGGCGTACTGCTCGGTTCGTTCAGCGTGATCTGGACCTTTGGCTACGTCGCCGCCACGTTCGTCGGCACGGCCATGCTCAGCCTCGGTGATGACGCGTGGCGCTGGATGCTGGCCTCGTCCGCGATCCCAGCGGCGCTGATTCTGATTGCGCGGATCGGCACGCCAGAGTCGCCACGCTGGTTGGTGAACCAGGGCCGCATTGCCGAAGCGCGAGCCATCGTCAAGAAACACTTGGGCGACAACGTCGAACTCGACGAAACCCCATCCACCGAAACCCGTTCCGGCTACGCAGTGTTGTTCAGCCGTGAATACCGCAAGCGCACCGCGTTTAACTGCCTGTTCTTCGTTTGCATCGTCATGCCGTACTTCGCCATCTACACCTTCTTGCCGTCGATTTTGCAGAAGATGGGCCTGGCGGAAGGCTTCGGCACTGAGCTGATGTTGAACATGCTACTGATCCTCGGCGCACTGATCGGGATCTGGTGCACGATCAAATTCTCGCGCCGCGGGTTCTTGATCAACTCCTTCATCATTCTGGCCGTCTCGTTGTTCACGTTGGCGGTGTTGCCGAGCAGTGCAGCGTTCTTGATGGTGCTCGTGTTCGGGCTGTTCACCCTGGTGTTGTCGGCGGTGAGTAACCTGGTGGGCGTGTTCCCAGCCGAGAGCTTCCCGACTGAAGTACGGGCCAGCGGGATTGGCCTGGCCACGGCGGTAAGCCGGTTGGGCTCAGCGATCAGCACGTTCCTGTTGCCGGTGAGTGTGGCAGGGATTGGCTTGAGCCCGACGATGGGGATTCTTGCGGCGATTCTGGCTCTGGGGGCGTTGCTGTCCTGGGCCTGGGCGCCGGAAACAAAATCACTGACATTGAGCCAGGCGTGCAAGGCGCAGAGCCCGGTGGAAGGGGGTGCAGCGGTGGCGGTGAAAATGGCTTCTTCGGTCTAAGGAACTATCACATATCCAAATGTGGGAGCGGGCTTGCTCGCGAAGACGGAGTGTCAGTC
>NZ_JBFULH010000103.1:0-12309 GCF_056400445.1 Pseudomonas sp. P5_B2
GGTTGCGGGTGGTGCAAAAGAGCAGGCTAAACAGTGCTTGAAAAATATCAAAGGCATTTTAGAAGGTATCGACGTTCCGTTTGACGATATTGTCAAAATTAATATCTTCCTTAAAAACCTCTCGGATATTGAAGTTGTAAACGAAGTTTATACAACCTTTTTTCCAGACTCGGCGATCGCCCGGACCGTCGCCTATTTTCCTGCACGGACAGTCATTGCAGTGTCAGCTTTACCATTGGATGCGTTGGTGCAAATTGAAGCCGTTGTGTCGCACGGAGATGGCACGCCGCCGCAAGCTGTCGAAGACAGGCATGGACTCATCATAAAAGCGAACAATACCGCCAATGCGCCAAAAGGTTTTCTATCGACACACACTGTGGCTTTTTCTCATTACAACCATATCTCGGCGCAATTGCCTTTGGATTCAAAAACCGGTGAAGTGGTCAGTGGTGGTGTAAAAGAGCAGGCTGGGCAGTGCTTGAAACACATCAAGGCCATTGTCGAGAGTATCGATCACGTTTTGGAGGATGTGGTTAAGGTCAATATTTTCCTTAAAAATATTGAGGATATTGGTGCGGTGGATGAGGTGTACACCACCTTCTTCCCCGGTGGTGTTCCCGCACGAAGGACAGTGGGTGTATCGGCGTTGCCTAATGATGCTTTGATTCAAATTGAAGCGGTTGTAGCCAATGCAGAAGGCACGCCTCCAAACACATAACAGGCAATTTCTACTAAACAAAAAGGAAGTTGGGCGTAGGACCCAACTTCCTTTTTTAATCGGTGCAAAATGGCGCGGAGGTTGCGCCGTCACGCCGTGCGTGTGCGTGTGCGTGTGCTGGACTGCACAGATATCGCTGTTGCGGCACTGGCTATTTCCCAGGCATCACGGGGTTCGTCCAGGTCGCGATTGAGGGTTTCCGGGGTCTTGAATGTGGTGTACAGGGTGATCAATGTAAGCAGGCTCAAGTAGCAGGCAATCGGCAGCCAGGCGCCGATACCCGCGCTGGCGTCGCCGTCGTGGCTCGCTACGACCAGGGCGATGATGCCGGCACCGATCATCGGTGCAATGCCACCCGCGATCACTGCCGACGCTTCCCGGGCGATCGATACACCCATGTAGCGGTGACGCGAGCCGAACAACTCAGGCATCAACGCCGCCTGGGTCCCGAACATGCCCCAGGTCCCGATGCCCAGCGCGATGGAGATGGCAATGATGCTCGCTACCACGTTGCCCAGGCTGAGTACCCACCACACCGGAAAGGCCAGTGCCAGTTGCAGCAGCGCGAAGGCCCGGTAAACCACGACACGCCCAAAGCGGTCGCTGAGTTTGCCGGCAATCGGCACGGTCATCGCGCCGAGGCTGGCCGCGCAGATAAGGGTCAGCACGCCCACCGGCCCTTGCAGACCCACCACGCCAACGATGTAGCTCACCGCCAGGGCCTGGTAAATCGAGGAGCCGCCGTTTTCCCCCAGACGCAGGCCAATGCCGATCAGCAGGGTGGGTTTGGAGTGTTTCATTGCACTTTTCAGCGGGTTATCGCAGACGCGCTTCAGCGCTTTGAGGCGGATGAAGGTCGGTGATTCCTTGAGCGACAGGCGCATGTACAGGCCCAGAGCGACAATCACCACGCTGCTGAAGAACGGCACGCGCCACAGTCCGCTCTCGATGACGTTGTCATTGCCGCTGACCACCAGGAAATACACCAGCGCCGCGAGGATAGTGCCCAATTGGATGCCGAGGAACGGCAGGGCTGCATAAAAACCGCGCCGGCCCTCAGGAGCGTACTCAGTCATCATCACCGCAGCACCGGCCTGTTCGGCGCCGGCGCCCAGCCCTTGAAGCAGGCGCAGGATCACCAGCAGAACCGGTGCCAGGTACCCGACCTGATGGAAGGTCGGCAGGGCACCAATCAGGGTGCTGGAAATGCCCATCAGCAGCACCGTTGACGCCAGCACGAATTTGCGTCCGGCGCGGTCGCCGATCATGCCGAACAATACGCCCCCCAACGGCCGTATCGCAAAGCCCAGGAAGTAGGTGCCAAAACTGGCAATCAGACTCATGGCGCGGGTCTGTTCAGGAAAGAACAGCGGCCCAAAGATCAGCGCCGAGGCCAGTGTATAAAGAGCGAAGTCGTAGTATTCGAGGGCACTGCCCAGGGAGCAGGCCCAGGCTGCACGGTGCAGGTCTTTCTTGCGTTCGCTCGTGTCGGGGTTCAAGTCGACGTCGGATGGAGAATGATCGTGAGTCATCGTGGTGCCTCCAGGTGCCTTTACGGCATCTTGTTTTGGACAGGTAGTTGGGTTGCTTACAATTTCAAACGCTGTATTTCCTGGAGCATGGCCTGCTCCATGATGTCGATGGGCGCAACTTTTCCGGTGTACAACTCAATTTGCCGACACGCCTGGTGTACCAACATGCGGGTGCCGGTCACGGTGCGGCAACCCAGCGCTTTGGCTTGCTGCAGCAGAGCGGTCTGCACCGGCATGAATGCCACATCCATGACAATCAGGTGGCTGGCCAGGCGGCCGTCCAGCGGGTTGCTGTCGGGCTGTTTGAAACCCACGGAGGTCGCGTTGATGACGATGTCGAACGACTTGGCGGTGAATGCCTCGATGCCACCGCCCCACTGGGCACTCAAATCCTTGGCCAGAGCGGCACCACGTTCTGCACTGCGATTGAACACCTCGACCCGGGCTGCCGCTTGGAGGCAGCCGTAGACCACCGCACGAGCAGCGCCGCCGGCACCGATCACGGCGATACGCTTGTCGCGCAATTCGGTGACTTCCTGGAGGGCGCGTATCGCGCCCAGGTAGTCGGTGTTGTAGCCGGTCAGTACACCGTCGACGTTGTTGATGGTGTTGACCGCGCCAATCACTTGGGCGGCTTCCTCGATCGCATCCAAGTGCGCCATCACCGCCGTTTTGTAAGGCATGGAGACGTTCATGCCGCGCACGCCCAGCGCACGAATGGCCGCTACGGCGGCAACCGGATCTTCGACACCAAAACAGACAAACGTATAGTCCAGGCCCAAGGCCGCGTAAGCAGCGTTGTGGATTTTTGCCGAGAGCGAAAACGGCGAACCCATGATTGAGCCGCAGAGGGTTGGCAGGGATTGAGGCATGTTGGAGTCCTTGGCGCGAGAGTTAGACGACGCTGGTCAAGCCGCCATCGACGAAAAGGGTCTGGCCGTTAACAAAGTCGGACGCGGACGAGGCGAGGAAAACGGCCGCGCCGCACAGTTCCTCGACACGGCCCCAGCGCCCGGCGGGGGTGCGTTGCACCAGCCAGTCGGAGAAAGCCGGGTCGTCGACCAGCGCCTGGTTCAGTTCGGTCTGGAAATAGCCGGGGGCCAAGGCGTTGATCTGTAGGCCATGGCCGGCCCAGTCGGCACACATGCCACGGGTGAGCATGCGCACGGCGCCTTTGCTGGCGGCGTAGGGCGCGATAGAGCGGCGGGCCAGCTCGCTTTGCACCGAGCCGATGTTGATAATCTTGCCGCGCCGGCGAGCGATCATGTGTCGGGCCACAGCCTTGGACACATTGAACACACCATCGAGGTTGGTACTCATCAGCCGATGCCAATCTTCGGCACTGACGTCCTGAAGCGCCTGACGATGCTGCAATCCGGCGTTGTTGATCAGGATGTCTATCGAACCCAGGCGGTTTTCCAGAACATCGATGGCGGTTGCGACGGCTTGGTGGTCGGTCACGTCGAACACCGAGTATTCGGCATCCAGTCCTTCATCGCGCAACAGTGCGCAGGCGGCTTGGGCGCGTTCGGCGTCGCGGCCATTGAGCACCACTTGGGCACCAGCTTGTGCCAGTCCCCGAGCCAGGGCCAGGCCAATGCCACGCACTGAACCGGTGATCAGCGCTCGACGCCGATTGAGGCGAAAGCTGTCGATCATGGGCGTCTCCCTCTCTTGTATTTATGGATGGGCAATGGCGCCACTTTCAACCGCTATCACTCTGGCGTGCCAATCGTTTATGGTGATTCCGTGATCACCGATTGTGATCACCAAGAAACTCAGTGCCGAATCGGGAGCACAGATGGAACTCAAGCATCTGCGGGCTTTTGCAACCTTGGCCGAAGAGCTGCACTTCGGTCGTGCAGCGACGCGTCTGCACATTGTCCAGCCGGCCTTGAGTGCGCAAATACGTGCACTGGAGGAAGACGTCGGGGCGCAGTTGTTCGAACGTGACCGGCACCGGGTCGAGTTGACGGAGGAGGGGGCGCTGTTTCTGCCCGAGGCGCTGGCGACGCTGCGCCAGGCCGGGCGCGCCCGTGAGGTGTTGCAGCAGGCCGCGGCCGGAGAGGTTGGGGTGTTGCGTCTGGCCTTTGTGTCTTCAACGTTGTCGCACTTGTTGCCGGTGCTCGTGCGGACGCTGGAAGAACGCTACCCGCGCATCGAACTGGAGCTCAAGGACATGCCTTCGCTGCCGCAGGCCCGGGCCTTACTGGACAATGCCCTGGATTTTGGCTTGGTACGCCTGCCCTTGAATCTGCCTGGCGTGCACACGCGCATGCTCTTCGAGGAATCGTTGGTGGTAGCGCTGCCGCAAGACCACCCGCTTAGCACCCAGCGTCGAATACAGCCACAGGATCTGGCCGGGTGTCCGGTGCTGGTGCTGGCGCGCAAGTTCGCTCCCGGCTTGTATGACCAGATGTTGGCGGGATTTCACCGACGCAAGATCACCCTGACGATTGCCCGGGAGATGGGCGAATTCACTACTCAGTTGGCGTTAGTGGCCGCCGGTCTGGGCATCGGCATCTTGCCAAGCGGTGCCGCATCGGCGCTGCCAATCGGCGTGGTGACCCGGCCACTGACGCTGGCCATGAGCGGGGCGGGCATCGGCGTGGCCTGGACCGGTTTGGAAAACCCACGCAAGCGGGCGCTGATGCAGGTGCTCGACGAGCTCTATCCCGCGTCGGCACCTGCGTGATCTCCGCTTATTTCGATCCTCCACCGTTTTGAAGGCCCGAAAATTCCTGCATTGCATCCAGCAGAGCTTCGTGAAAATAAGCCATTGAAGCCCGGTCACACAGGATGAACACTCTCGGCTGTTGCAGCGTACTGGCGTTGATCACAATGACGTTGATGCGCGCAGCCGAGGTTTGCGCCACGGCGCCCGGGCCGAACGCCAAGGCGCTCAAGTCGACGCCACACAGTTTGGCCATGACGTCGCTGAGATGCTCACCGATGAGTTCAAAGCAGGCATGGCTGTCTTGTCGCGGCAGCAGATAATTGGCCTTGTGGTCCAACTCCCACCGGGCCTCTTCGTCGGCAACCCGTTCGCCTTGGTCCTGCAGGCTTCCCAGCAGCAGGTACTCGGTCTGGGACAGGCGCGCGACGGTACTGCCGTCGTCTTGTGTGACTGCGCAGTTGGGCGCGTCTGGCAGCACAAAGCGGCGGCTCAGCAAATACTCTGCGCTGCTTGCCCCGCGAAAACCGACCCGAGGCAGGTCGGTGAGATCGTTCAGCGCGCAGGCGGACAGGTGGGCAAGCTTAGGCTGGCGGGTAATAGATTGTTCTCTCAGGCTGGTCATGGCTCAAAGCTCCTGGCGCAGGTTGCTGGGATCAAGAAAGGGTAACGGCACGACTTCGGCCTGGACCACGCTGCCGCCTTCGACCCGGATCGGAATAAGTTGCCCCGGTGTGCTTTGATCTATGCCGGCGTAAGCCAGACCGATGATCTTGCCCAAGCTTGCTGAATATTCGCAGGAGGTGACGTTGCCGCTGATGTCCGGGCCGTTGAGCACCAGATGGCCTTCCAGCGGTTGCAGGCTGCCCTTGGGCAAGGAGAAACCCACCAGTTTGCGCTTCAGCGGTTGGGATTCGAGGATGTCAACCGAGCGGCGGCCGACGAAGAACGGCTTGTTGCGGCTAACCGCCCAGCCCATGTCGATTTCTGCCGGGTGAGTCATGCCGTCGGTGTCCTGGCTGATGATCACATGACCTTTTTCCAGGCGTAGCAGACGCTGGGTTTCGACACCGAAGGGTCGGATGTCGTGGGCCTTGCCGGCATCCATCAACGCATCCCAGAGTTTGAGACCATAGCGTGCCGGTACGTGGATTTCGTAACCCAGTTCACCGACAAAACCCACTCGTAGCAAACGAGCCTTGATCCCGGCAACCGTTCCCTGACGTACACCCAGGTAAGGGAACGCTTGCGCGCTCAGGTCGAGGTCGGTGCAGACTTTTTCCAGGACCTTGCGCGAGTCGGGGCCGGCGACGTTGACCGCACAAATCGCCGCGGTGACGTTGGCAACGTCCACGTCCAGGCGCCATTGTGCGTTCCACTTGAGCATTTGTTGATAGATGCGGTCGACACCGCTGGTGGTGGCGGTGACGTAGAAATGGTTTTCGGCAAACCGCGCGCACACCCCGTCATCGATCACCACGCCGTGCTCGTTGGTCATCAGCGCATAGCGAGAACGACCGATCGGCTGCTTGAGAAAGGCAAAGGTGTACATCCGGTTGAGCAGTTCGGCGGCATCCGGGCCGCGCACGTCCAGCCCGCCCAGGGTCGAGACGTCGATGATGCCGACCTTGTTGCGCACATGCAGCGCTTCAGCTTGCATGCAGGCATCACGATCCTTGGCGCTGCCGTAGTAGGCGGGGCGCTGCCAGATGCCGGCGGGCATCATCTTTGCGCCTGCTTGCACATGCCGGGTGTGCATCGGTGTTTGTCGGTACGGGTCGAAAGCCCTGCCGGCAACGTGCGCCAGTTTCTCCGCCACAAACGGCGGGCGTGCGGTGGTGACACCGGTTTCGCTGATGTTGCGTTGCGTCGCCCAGGCAACCAGCCGCGCAGTCGGCAGCGCTGAGTGGCGGCCTTGGGACGGGCCCATGCCCACGGTGGAGTAGCGTTTGACCAGTTGCACGTCGCGGTAGCCGATGCGGGTGGCGTTGACGATGTCAGCCACTTGCAAGTCCTCGTCAAAGTCGACGAAGTCTTTACCTTTAGGGTGCGGGAAAATAGGCCAGTTGAAATTGACCCGGTTTTCGCTGCCATAAGTTGCCCGCTGTGCGCCGACCGCAAGCCCTAGCGCAGACGCGGCGTCGGCACCGGCATTCACGCCGTCGGCGATGACGTTGTCGAGGCGGTGACGGCCATTGACTGAGCCGGCGACCGTCAGGTTTTCTGGCAGGCCACTAAGGTTGAACTCGGCACGCTGGTCGTCGTAGGCCAGTTTGCCACCCGCCTGACAGAGCAGTTGATAGACCGGCATGTAACCGGCGGACATGCACAACAAGTCGCAGTCCAGCTGTTGGCCACTCTCGGCGACCTGACCCTGGGCCGTGATCTTGCGCACGTCGACGCCGTTGATATGACGCATGCGTTTTTCGTGCAGCGCTTCATACACCGTGCTGTTGCGCATGCAAGAGATCTTGCGTTGGGCCAGCGCTTGTAGAAGCGATTCGTCGCCGGGCCCGTAACGCATGTCCACCACGGCGACAACTTCCACACCCTGGTCATGCAGGTCCAGTGCGGCGAGATAACCGTCATCGTTGCCCGTCAGCACCACGGCGCGTTTGCCCGGTTTGACCGCATACAACTTCATCAAGCGTTGGGCGGCGCTGGTCAGCATCACGCCCGGCAGGTCGTTGTTGCGAAAGACCACTGGCTGATCAAAGCCGCCGCTGCACACCAGGCATTGGCGGGCGCGCACCTTGTACATGCGTTTGCCCTGAATCACCGGCAGGTAGTTGTCAGTGAACCAGGCATTGCAGGTCGCTTCGGTGAGGATGCGGATGTTGGCGTGTTCCTCCACCGCAGCAAGCAGCTCGCGGCGCAGCGCTTCAGCTCGTTTGCCGTCTATGTCGAAACGGGCGTAGGTCAGCGAACCGCCGAGGATCGGCTGTTGCTCGATGAGCAGAACCTTCGCACCGGCATTGGCTGCTGTCAGCGCGGCGTGCAACCCGGCGGGCCCGGCACCGATTACCGCAACGTCAGTGAACAGATAAGCCTTGTCGTAGTACTCGGGCTGGAAGGTGAGGTCGAGCACACCGAGGCCGGCCTTCTTGCGAATGATCGGTTCCCAGACTTTCCACATGCCCTTGGGCTTGTAAAAAGAACGGTAGTAGAAACCCACCGGCATGAATTTAGAGAATTTACCCAGGTAGGCGTCCTTGTCGTTATCCAGAGAACCGTTGACGTTCTGTGCCGTCACCTGCAAACCGGCGGACAGCGGGTGAGCATCCGCCAGTACATTGGGCTCTTGGGGCAGCTGCACCAAGCTGTTAGCGTCCTGCCCAGCCATGGTCAACGGGCCGCGCGGGCGGTGGTATTTGAAGGAGCGGGAGATCAAAAAACGCCCGTTGGCCAACAGGGCGCTGGCGATGGAGTCACCTTGCACGCCTTGATAGCGAGCACCGTCGAAGCTGAAATCCAGTGGCTGATCACGGTCGATCAGCAGGCCCATCGGGGCGGGTAAACGGTTCATCCTGCGATCTCCTTGGCGGCGCTGAAGTCGACGCGGGCGGTGAAAAGTTCTTTGGGGTCGAAGGTGCGGATGATTTGATCGCTGACGGTGTGACGTTCCGCCAGAAACCAGTAGCTCGAAGGCGTGTGCATCCACCATTCGCGCACCACACCGGCGAGGTTGTCGGTGTTGAACACGTAATCCGCCCATTCGGCATCGCTGCAGCTAACCGGATCGGGCATCGGCTTGAATTCGCCGCCGTAAGTGAACTCGCTGATATTGCGCGGCCCGTTGAGCGGGCAATTGATGACTTTCATGGTCCGCTCTCCGTCAGTGACTGGCCGCCGTAGCGCCYATTTCGTTGACTTGCTGGAAGGTCGAAAAACGCTCAAGGGCGAAAGGCTTGATCAGATCCGGCACCTTGCCGCCACTGGCAACCAGCTCGGCCATGGTCTTGCCGCAGATCGGCGTCGCCTTGAAGCCCCAGGTGCCCCAGCCCGCGTCGAGGTAGTAATTTTTAACCGGCGACAGGCCCATGATCGGACTGTAATCGGGGGTCATGTCAGTGATGCCGGCCCATTGGCGCATCAGTTTTGCATTGGCCAGAAACGGGAACATCTCGATGGCGTGGGCCAGCAGGCTTTCCTTGAGGTCCAGCGTCGAACGGGTGTTGAACAGCGGATAGGGATCAGAGCCGCCGCCGAATACCACCTCGCCACGACTGGTCTGCTGCACATAACAATGCAGCGCGGAGGAACTCACCAGCGGATCAAGAAACGGTTTGAACGGCTGGGTGACCATCGCTTGCAGCGGGAAGGTCTGGATCGGTGAACGTATCCCGGCCTTGGCCATCAGCAACGAACTGTGTCCGGCAATCGCCTGCACTGCGCAACCGCACTTGATGGTGCCCCGATTGGTCTTGACCGCAGTGATCGTACCGTTCTCGATGATCAGGTCCTGGACTTCGGTGAGCTGGTGGATCTCCACCCCGCGCTTGGCTGCCTGCTTGGCGTAGCCCCAGGCCACGGCGTCGTGGCGTGCGGTGGCGCCGTCGATGTGCCAGAGCCCGGCGATGACGGGCAGGTGGCCTGGGTCGAGATTGAGGCTGGGCACCAGCTCGCGGATCTGCTGACGGTCGATCATCTCGGTGCGCCCGCCGAAGTGTTTGTTGACCTCGGCCCGCTGGCGGAACGAGCGCACGGTGGCATCGGTATGCGCCAGGGTCAGTTGGCCGCGCTCGGAGTACATGATGTTGAAATCGAACTCGTTGGACAGCCCCTGGAACATCCGCACCGACTCGGCATAAAAACGCACGCCTTCGCTGGTCAGGTAGTTGGAGCGAATCACCGCTGTGTTGCGCGCGGTATTGCCACCACCCAGATAGGACTTCTCCAACACCGCAATATTGGTGATGCCGTGGTACTTGGCCAGGTAGTAAGCCGTGGCGAGGCCATGGCCGCCGGCACCGATGATCACCACGTCATAGCTGCTTTTCAGCTCCCGGGGCGGTGGCAGATCCACTTCCACGGGGTACTCGGAACTGAGCCCGTATTTCAATAGATTGAATGGCATACGGCCTCCGATTGGCTGCGTTGAGCCTGATGTTGCATAAGGGCTGCGGTGACGGTGTTTTTCATCAGGAAAGCAATGGTCATCGGGCCGACACCCCCGGGAACTGGTGTAATGGCCGCGACATGGGGCAGGGCGCTGTCGAAGTCGACATCGCCCACAAGACGGCTGCGGCCCTGATCGTCGATGCGATTGATGCCGACATCGATCACCACAGCGCCGGGCTTGAGCCAAGCAGCGTCGATCAATTTAGGCCGGCCGACRGCGACGATGACGATGTCCGCCTGGCGACATAACGCCTGTGGGTCCGGGCTGCACGAATGCAGCACGGTCACTGAACAATCCGCCTTGAGCAGCAGGGCGGCCATGGGTTTGCCGACGATGTTCGAGCGGCCGATCACCACCGCGTGTTTGCCACGTAGATTCCCGCAGGTTTGCTCCAGCAAATACAGACAACCGCTGGGCGTGCAGGGCGCAAGCACCGTACGGCCCTGGCTGAGACCACCGACGTTTTCACTATGAAAACCGTCGACGTCTTTGCTCGGGGCGATGGCTTCCAACGCACGCAATTCATCGATATGAGCCGGCAGCGGCAATTGCAGGAGGATGCCGTTGATCGAGCGATCGTTATTCAGCGTGGTAATCAAGTTCAGCAATTGTTGCGTGCTGGTGTCGATGTTCAGCCGATGCTCCACGGAGCGAATGCCCACCTCTTCGGCGCGCAGTATCTTGTTGCGGACATAGACCTGACTGGCCGGATCGCTGCCCACCAGAATCACCGCCAAGCCCGGCTGGATGTCTTGCTCACGCAGGCTGTCCACATCCTTGCGGACTTGAGTCAGCACGCGGGCGGCGGCGGCTTTACCGTMGATCAATTTGAGCGTATTCACCGGAAGATCACCGTTCTGTCCTTATTTAGGAAAACCCGGTGTTCCAGGTGGTACTTGACCGCCTTTGACAGGGCTACGGTTTCGGTATCACGGCCAGTAGCGACCAAATCGTCAGGCAAGTACACATGATCAACACGCTGTACTTCCTGCTCAATGATCGGGCCTTCGTCGAGGTCGCTGGTCACGTAGTGTGCGGTTGCACCGATCAGTTTCACCCCGCGCTCGTAGGCCTGGTGATATGGCTTGGCGCCCTTGAAACCGGGCAGGAATGAATGGTGAATGTTGATCGCCCGGCCCGAGAGTTGTTTGCACAGATCATCGGAGAGGATCTGCATGTAGCGCGCCAGCACCACCAGTTCAGTGCCGGTATCGTCGACAATTTTCATCAACTCGGCTTCCTGCCGGGCCTTGGTGTCTTTGGTTACTGGCAAATAGATGAAGCGGATACCCTCGCGCTCGGCCATCGGCCGCAGGTCCAGGTGGTTGGAGACGATGGCGGTGATGGTCATGTCCATCTCGCCTTTGTGATAGCGGTAGAGCAGGTCGGTCAGGCAGTGGTCGAACTTGCTGACCATCAGCAATACACGCATCGGCTCGCGGGTGTCGTGCAATTCCCAGGTCATGTCGAAGGCCTGGGCGACATCTGCGAACCCGTCTTTGATCTGCTGGAGATCACCTTGGTGACCGTCGTTGAAACGAAACACCGCGCGCATGAAAAACCGGCCGCTGAAGTCGTCGTCGAATTGCGCCATTTCCCCGATGTAGCAACGGTTGTCAGCCAGGTAAGTGGTGACGGCAGCGACGATACCGGACACCGCGGGACAGGAGATCTTGATAATGAAATGGTTTTTTTCGTGTTGCATGACACGTCCTCGGGAAGATGGCGGCAGCTCATCGCATAGCGAAAAAATGTCAGCAGACAGCGGGCTCTTCAATGAGCGTATTTTCTTGGTGGGAATATAATATTCCTGTTGAGGGCTTTTATACGGGGAATGGAGGTGTGGCGTCTAGCGGTTTTGTGAAAGTTTTTTAACTGGTGGGAATTTTTATTCGCGTTTTTTGATTAGGTACACACGCAACCCTGTAGGACCCCGGCTTGCCGGCGATGGCGGTGGGTCAGGCGCTGTGATGGTGACTGAACTGCAGTCATCGCCGGCAAGCCGGGCTCCTACAGGGAAATGCCTCTATCACTCCTTATCGCTACCGTAATTCATAATCGACAACATCCGAATCGGCACCTGCACCAACTCCTCAGGCCCATGGGGAATCTCTCCTTCAAATGTCAGGCTGTCCCCAGCCTCCATCCGATACAGCTGATTCCCATGCCGATAAATCAGCTCGCCTTCAAGCAGATGCAGAAACTCAGTCCCCGGATGGGAGAAAGTCGGAAACTCTTCACTGGCGTCATCCATGCTCACCAT
>NZ_JBFULH010000104.1:0-12309 GCF_056400445.1 Pseudomonas sp. P5_B2
GTCGACCTTCCACCAAAATGCCGGTTTCCTCGCCCTCATGGGTGAGCATCTCGTCACCGGTGTCGGCGCCTGGCGGGTAGATTTCATTCAGAAAAGCGATGGCCCGGCTCGGATGAGCCCGACCGACCAGTTTCATGGTCACGGCACCATCGGAAATATCGATCAGCTCGTTGGCCTTGTAGACGATCTGCGTCGGTTTTTCCTGAAGGATTTCCTCAGAAAAGAACTCGACCATGGACATGGGAATCCCGCCCAGTACTTTGCGCAGCGAACTGATCGAGGGGCTGACGCTGTTCTTCTCGATCATCGAAATCGTGCTGTTGGTGACACCCGCGCGCTTGGCGAGCTCACGCTGCGAAAGGCCTTTGAGCTTACGGATGGATTGCAGTCGTTCACCGACGTCCAATGCTAGCGCCTCCAGGGATTCAGATTGTTGGAATATTGAGCGTTATCATGGCGACAGCGTTCAGTATTTACAACACTTGGACCTGAATCCTGTGAGGCGAGGCGACTTTCGGTGTGGACCGTAGGCTGTCAGCCCTCGGAATAGAGCAGTGGCACCCGGCGCAGGTTGCAGAAAATCTGGTAAGGAATCGTGTCCGCCGCCGCCGCCACTTCGCTGGCAAGGATGTTTTTACCCCATAACTCGACGGTCGAACCGAGACCGGCTTGCGGCACGTCGGTCAGGTCGATGCAGAGCATGTCCATCGACACCCGGCCGATCAACTGGCTGCGTTGCCCGGCGACCAAGAGCGGCGTACCGGTTGGCGCGTGACGCGGGTAACCGTCGGCATAACCCATGGCGACTACGCCAACACGCATCGGCTTGGGCGTAATGAACCGGGCGCCGTAACCAATGGGTTCGCCGGCCGGCAGTTCACGCACACAAATCACTTTCGATTCCAAAGTCATCACCGGTTGCAGGCGAGCCGCCACGGTGTTGGCTTCTTCGAACGGCGTCGCGCCATACAGCATGATGCCAGGGCGAACCCAATCACTCGGGATCTGCGGCCAACCCAAAACAGCTGGCGAATTGCGCAAGCTGACTTCCGCCGACAAGCCTTTACGCGCGGCTTCGAATACCGCGACCTGCTCAGCGCTGGACTGTTCGTGCAGCTCATCGGCGCGGGCAAAGTGGCTCATTAGCACAACTTTAGCGACCTTGCCGCTGCCCAAGAGCCGTTGATAGGCTTCCTGATAATCCTTTGGATGCAGGCCGACGCGGTGCATGCCTGAATCGAGCTTGAGCCAGACGGTGATTGGCTTGCTCAGCGTGGCCTTTTCGATGGCTTCGAGTTGCCATAGCGAATGCACCACGCACCAGAAATCGTGCTCGACGATCAGCGACAACTCATCGGCTTCGAAGAATCCTTCGAGCAGCAATACCGGCGCCCGAATACCCGCCGCGCGCAGCTCCAGCGCTTCTTCGATGCAGGCCACGGCAAACCCGTCGGCCTCGGCTTCCAGCGCTTGGGCGCAACGCACCGCGCCATGGCCGTAGGCATCGGCCTTGATCACCGCAAGGGCCTTGGCCCCGGTGAGTTCACGGGCGATCCGGTAGTTTTGACGCAGGGCTTGAAGGTCGATCAGGGCACGGGCTGGACGCATGGCGGCAGACTTCTAGGCGGTCATGGGAATTAAAAAACCGGCGCTGGCTGGCGGCGTGAACCGCCAACAGCACCGGCAGAGGGATCTTGCTGAATCAATTATGGCAGAGCGGCCACAACCGACAGCTCAACCAGAATTTCCGGTTCGCACAGCTTCGACTCAACGGTCGCACGGGCCGGGGCCCCGCCTTTTGGCAGCCACTTGTCCCAGACGGCGTTCATGCCATCGAAATGTGCGTCGATGTCTTTCAGATAAATCGTTACCGACAACAAGTGATTCTTGTCGGTGCCCGCCTGATCGAGCAAACGCTCGATATTGGCGAGGGTTTCACGGGTCTGTTGTTCAATCCCGGCGTTCATATCATCGCCGACCTGCCCTGCCAGATACACAGTGCCGTTGTGGCTGACGATCTGACTCATGCGCTCATTGGTGAGCTGGCGCTGGATTGCCATGCTTTGCGGACTCCTGGGGTTTGCTGCCATAACGGGAAATATCGAGGCCTTCGGCGCTGATCTGCGGCGTTCTTTTCGCCATCAGGTCAGCCAACAAGCGACCGGAGCCACAGGCCATGGTCCAGCCGAGTGTGCCGTGACCGGTGTTCAGGAACAGATTCTTGAACGGTGTCGCGCCAACGATCGGCGTGCCGTCCGGGGTGGTCGGACGCAGGCCGGTCCAGAAGCTTGCCTGGCCCAGGTCGCCGCCCTGAGGATAAAGGTCGTTGACGATCATCTCCAGGGTTTCGCGCCGACGCGGGTTCAGCGACAGGTCAAAACCGGCGATTTCAGCCATGCCGCCGACGCGAATGCGGTTGTCGAAACGGGTGATCGCGACCTTGTAGGTCTCGTCAAGAATCGTCGAGGTCGGGGCCATGGCCGCGTTAGTGATCGGCACGGTCAGCGAGTAACCCTTGAGCGGGTACACCGGCGCCTTGATACCCAGCGGCTTGAGCAGTTGCGGCGAGTAGCTGCCAAGTGCCAGCACGTAGCGATCCGCGGTTTCCAGCTTGCCGTCGATCCACACGCCGTTGATGCGATCACCGGCGTAGTCGAGTTTCTGAATGTCTTGGCCGAAGCGGAATTCCACACCCAGTTTCACAGCCATTTCGGCCAAACGGGTGGTGAACATCTGGCAGTCGCCGGTCTGATCGTTCGGCAGGCGCAAGGCACCGGCGAGGATGTCGGTAACACTGGCCAGCGCCGGCTCAACGCGGGCAATGCCGGCGCGGTCGAGGAGTTCAAACGGTACGCCGGACTCTTTCAGTACCGCGATGTCTTTCGCGGCGCCGTCCAGTTGAGCCTGGGTGCGGAACAGTTGGGTCGTGCCGAGGCTGCGGCCTTCGTAGGCAATRCCGGTTTCGGCGCGCAATTCGTCGAGGCAGTCACGGCTGTACTCGGACAGACGGACCATGCGCTCCTTGTTCACCGCGTAACGGCTGGCGGTACAGTTGCGCAGCATCTGTGCCATCCACAAGTACTGGTCGATGTCGGCAGTGGCCTTGATCGCCAACGGTGCGTGGCGCTGCAACAACCACTTGATGGCCTTGAGCGGCACACCCGGCGCCGCCCACGGCGAGGCATAACCCGGCGAAACCTGCCCGGCGTTGGCGAAACTGGTCTCCATGGCAGCAGCCGGCTGACGGTCCACGACCACTACTTCAAACCCGGCCCGAGCCAGATAGTAAGCACTGGCGGTACCGATGACGCCGCTACCCAAGACCATAACGCGCATTTCATATCCCTCATCGCGGCTGACCGCTGACGTGTGTTGTATTCAAACAGTGATGTGCGCAGTGTAAAAAAGTTCTGCCAGTGTTTTTCACTATATAAGCAGCTATATTTGGCGACAATTCTCGGCAAAAACCCTTTTCACGGAGGCRCATCCCCTATGCGTACCAACACACAGACCAAGCGAGAGCTGGACAAGATCGACCGAAACATCCTGCGGATCCTGCAAGCGGACGGACGCATCTCCTTTACGGAGCTGGGGGAAAAGGTCGGGCTCTCCACCACGCCGTGCACTGAGCGGGTGCGGCGCCTGGAGCGGGAAGGGATCATCATGGGCTACAACGCCCGGCTCAATCCGCAGCACCTGAAGGGTAGTCTGCTGGTGTTTGTCGAGATCAGCCTTGACTACAAATCCGGCGATACCTTCGAAGAGTTCCGACGCGCAGTGCTGAAACTGCCCCACGTACTGGAATGCCACTTGGTATCAGGGGATTTCGACTATCTGGTGAAGGCACGGATTTCCGAGATGGCCTCGTACCGCAAATTGCTGGGGGACATTTTGCTCAAGCTGCCGCATGTGCGCGAATCCAAGAGCTACATCGTGATGGAAGAGGTGAAAGAGAGCTTGAGTTTGCCGATTCCGGATTGAGGGTTTGTGGAGCCTGATCCGGCCCCTTCGCGAGCAAGCCCGCTCCCTCATTTAACCGTGTTCCTCCAGCAGGATTGCGATCGAATGTGGGAGCGGGCTTGCTCGCGGAGGCCGCGCCTCGGCCTTCTAGACCAGGACCTGCCGGGTCGACGCCATGTACTCATGAATCTGCTTCTCCACCCGGGGATGAATCAGCTCCACCGGCCCCCGCCCATTCGGGCATGGCAAGGTCTTGGTGGTGCCAAACAACCGGCAAATCAGCGGGCGCTCGTCGTACACCGTGCAGCCATTGGGCCCCAGATGAACGCAATTGAGCTCATCCATCGCCGCATCCTGCTCGGCGCGCGTCTTGCGCGGCAGGCGCGACATTTCTTCTGGTGAAGTGGTGACCGGCCCACAGCAGTCATGGCAGCCGGGCACACACTCGAACGAGGGGATCTGCTGTCGTAGCGTGCGGATTTTCTGGCTGTTGCAGCTCATTGAAGCGGTGACCAAAAGCGGAATAGAGCGCGATTCTGAAGCAAAGGCGCCGATCCATACAGCAGCAGCCGACCAATGTTGCCCGCATCCGAAGGTCCGGCTTATGCTCCGTCAAATTTTCCAGACGCCAGAATCGGGAACACGCACATGAACGCCCGTGCTCAGCAATCCGTTCCAAGCCACCAGCACATTGCCTCTTATTACGCCGCCAGCAGCCTGCCGCAGCCCGACTATCCGGTGCTCAGAGGTGATCTGTTGGCGGAAGTATGCGTGGTCGGCGGCGGGTTCTCCGGGCTCAACACAGCACTCGAACTGGCTGAACGCGGCTTGAGTGTCATCCTGCTCGAAGCCCACAAGATCGGCTGGGGCGCCAGCGGACGCAATGGCGGGCAGTTGATTCGGGGTGTCGGTCATGGCCTGGATCAATTCGCCAATGTGATCGGTACCGACGGCGTACGCCAGATGAAACTCATGGGCCTTGAGGCCGTGGAAATCGTCCGGCAGCGCGTCGAGCGGTTTCAGATCCCCTGCGACCTGACCTGGGGATACTGCGACCTGGCCAACAAGCCCCGCGAACTCGAAGGCTTCGCCGAAGACGCCGAGGAGCTGCGCAGCCTCGGTTACCGTTATGAAACCCGGCTGCTGCAAGCCCATGAAATGCACTCGGTGGTGGGTTCCGACCGTTACGTCGGCGGCCTGATCGACATGGGCTCGGGGCATCTGCATCCGCTGAACCTGGCGCTGGGCGAAGCGGCGGCGGCCGAGGAAATGGGGGCCCTGCTGTTCGAACAATCGGCGGTCACCCGCATCGATTACGGCCCCGAGATCAAAGTCCACACGGCCCACGGCTCGGTCCGCGCGAAGACGCTGGTGCTTGGCTGCAACGCCTACCTCAACGAACTCAACCCCGAACTCAGCGGCAAAGTGCTGCCTGCCGGCAGCTATATCATTGCCACCGAGCCCTTGAGCAAAGAGCTGGCTCACTCGCTGCTGCCGCAGAACATGGCGGTCTGCGATCAGCGCGTGGCACTGGATTACTACCGACTCTCGGCAGACCGACGCTTGCTGTTTGGTGGCGCCTGTCACTATTCAGGCCGCGATCCGAAAGACATCGCCGCGTACATGCGGCCGAAGATGCTGGAAGTCTTCCCGCAATTGGGCGCGGTGAAGATCGACTATCAATGGGGCGGGATGATCGGCATCGGCGCCAACCGGTTGCCGCAGATCGGCCGGCTTAAAGACCAGCCGAATGTGTATTACGCCCAGGCCTATTCCGGTCACGGGGTGAATGCCACGCATCTGGCGGGCAAGTTGCTGGCTGAGGCGATCAGTGGGCAGCAGGGTGGGGGATTCGATCTGTTTGCCAAGGTGCCGCACATTACCTTTCCGGGCGGGAAGCATTTGCGCTCGCCTCTATTGGCGTTGGGGATGCTTTGGCATCGGCTTAAAGAGTTGGTCTGAGGGGTTGATGTCGCACTTTCGGACGCCTTCGCGAGCAAGCCCGCTCCCACATTCGATCGCATTCCTGCTGGAGGAACACGGTTAAATGTGGGAGCGGGCTTGCTCGCGAATGGATTTAGAGAGCACCACAGAACTCAGATCCTCCAGAAAGGCTTAAGCCCCTCCTCCCGCGCCTGTTCCCGCGTCAGCCCCACATCCCTGAGCTGCTCCGGCGTCAGTGCCAGCAACGCCTTGCGGGTGTGCAGACGATGCCAGAACAGACCCCAGCGACTCAGGCCGGACGGCGCGTTGCGCATCTGCACATCACGTGCACCGTTGTCCTGCCCTCTCACCAGTTCCTGACTGTGTAACGTCAGCCGCACATCGCTCAAGCCGTTCATTTTGATTGCTCCTGTTTACTTGGGTAGCCAGAGCTTTCATGATGCGTGGACGACGAAAAGCATTACAGATTCAACAAGCAAGTATTAATTCCATACAGATTTTGCGTTTCAACGTCTGAATCCTGATTTTTTGCCAGATCTGTATTGGTTTACCGAATCACCCACACCGAGACTGCGCCATGACCCTTTACGTCAACCTCGCCGAATTGCTCGGGACGCGTATCGAACAGGGCTTCTATCGCCCCGGTGACCGGCTGCCCTCGGTGCGGGCACTGAGTGTCGAACATGGGGTCAGCCTGAGCACCGTGCAGCAGGCCTATCGCGTTCTGGAAGACAGTGGCCTGGCGACGCCAAAACCCAAGTCGGGCTACTTCGTGCCGGTGGGTCGCGAACTGCCGGAGCTGCCGGCCATTGGCCGTCCGGCCCAGCGACCTGTCGATATTTCGCAATGGGACCAGGTGCTGGAACTGATTCGCGCGGTGCCACGCAAGGATGTGGTGCAACTGGGGCGCGGCATGCCGGACATCACTACGCCAACCATGAAACCACTGCTGCGCAACCTGGCGCGTATCAGCCGCCGCCAGGACATGCCCGGTCTGTATTACGACAATATCCACGGCACCCTCGAACTGCGCGAGCAGATCGCACGCCTGATGCTCGATTCCGGTTGCCAGTTGAGCGCCAGCGATCTGGTGGTGACCACTGGGTGCCATGAAGCGCTGTCCACCAGCATCCGGGCGATTTGCGAGCCGGGAGACATCGTGGCAGTGGACTCGCCGAGTTTTCACGGCGCCATGCAAACCCTCAAGGGGCTGGGCATGAAAGCGCTGGAGATTCCCACGGACCCGCTCACTGGCATCAGCCTCGATGCGCTGGAACTGGCCCTGGAGCAGTGGCCGATCAAAGTCATACAGTTGACCCCCAACTGCAACAACCCGCTGGGCTACATCATGCCGGAGTCGCGCAAACGCGCGTTATTGACGCTCGCACAGCGTTTCGACGTGGCGATTATTGAAGATGATGTGTATGGAGAGCTGGCCTACACCTACCCGCGCCCGCGCACGATCAAATCCTTCGACGAAGACGGTCGGGTCCTGCTGTGCAGTTCGTTTTCCAAGACCCTTGCCCCCGGATTACGCATCGGCTGGGTAGCACCCGGCCGGTATCTGGAACGGGTGCTGCACATGAAATACATCAGCACCGGCTCCACCGCCCCGCAACCGCAAATCGCGATTGCCGAATTTCTCAAGTCCGGGCATTTCGAGCCCCATTTGCGGCGGATGCGCACGCAATACCAGCGTAATCGCGACATGATGATTGACTGGGTTACACGCTACTTCCCGGCCGGCACTCGCGCCAGTCGCCCACAAGGCAGCTTCATGCTGTGGGTTGAGCTGCCAGAAGGCTTCGACACCCTGAAACTGAACCGTGCCCTGCATGATCAGGGCGTACAGATTGCCGTCGGCAGTATCTTTTCCGCCTCTGGCAAATACCGCAACTGCCTGCGCATGAACTACGCTGCCAAGCCAACGCCGCAGATTGAAGAAGCAGTGCGCAAAGTCGGTGCGGCGGCGATCAAGCTGTTAGCGGAAACCCACTGACTTTTCTCGGGAAACCAGCGTCCATATGCCGACACCTGCCGCCAATCGGAACGATCCCACTTGAGAGTCAGACAGCCCCTGCTCGCTCTTCTGCTATTCGCCTCGTTCCTCAGCGGCTGCGCCAGCGTCGACGTTCAGCGCCAGCCGAGTCAGGCGCTACCCGCCAGCGACTCGGCATTTGGCCGGTCGGTCCAGGCGCAGGCCGCGCCTCATGAGGGCCGGTCGGGCTTTCGCCTGCTGTCCGACAGCACCGAAGCCTTCACCGCCCGCGCCGAATTGATCCGCAACGCGCAAAGCAGCCTCGACTTGCAGTACTACATCGTGCATGACGGCATCAGCACGCGGATGCTGGTGGAGGAACTGCTCAAAGCGGCTGATCGCGGCGTGCGCGTCAGGGTGCTGCTGGACGACACCACCAGCGATGGCCAGGATGAGGTCATCGCCACCCTCGCTGCACACCCGCACATCCAGATCCGCGTGTTCAACCCGTTGCACCTGGGTCGGAGCACCGGCGTGACGCGCACCATGGGCCGCCTGTTTAACCTGTCGCAACAACACCGGCGCATGCACAACAAGCTGTGGCTGGCGGACAACAGCATGGCGATCGTGGGCGGGCGTAATCTGGGCGACGAGTATTTCGATGCCGAGCCCAACATGAACTTCACCGACATCGACATGCTCGGCATCGGCCCAGTGGCCGAACAACTGGGGCAGAGCTTCGATCAGTACTGGAACAGCGCCCTGAGCAAACCGATCGAACAATTCCTGTCCAGTAAACCGACGGCCCAGGACCTGCGAGACACCCGGTCCCGCCTGGAGCAATCGCTCGCTGACACGCGCAAACAAAACCATGCGCTGTATCAACAACTGATGACCTTCAAGACGCACCCGCGCCTGGACATCTGGCGTCGAGAATTGATCTGGGCCTGGGGTCAGGCGTTGTGGGATGCACCGAGCAAGGTGCTGGCCGACGGCGAGCCGGACCCGCATTTGTTGCTGACGACGCAATTGGCACCCGAGCTAAACGGCGTGAGCAAAGAGCTGATCATGACCTCGGCCTACTTCGTCCCCGGCCAGCCGGGCCTGGTGTACCTGACCGGGCGCGCCGATGCCGGGGTATCCGTGAGTTTGCTGACCAACTCACTGGAGGCCACCGACGTTCCCGCCGTGCATGGCGGCTATGCGCCGTATCGCAAGGCGCTGCTGGAACACGGCGTGAAGTTGTTCGAACTGCGGCGCCAACCAGGAAAAGGCGGAGGCAGTGGGCCGCACTTTTTCGGACGCTCCACTTACCAAGGCTCCGACTCCAGCCTGCACAGCAAGGCGATGATCTTCGACCAGCAAAAGTCCTTCGTTGGCTCGTTCAATTTCGATCCGCGCTCAGTGCTGTGGAACACCGAAGTCGGGGTGCTGGTTGACAGCCCCGAGCTGGCCGCGCATGTGCGAGACCTGGCGATGCAGGGCATGGCGCCGCCGTTGAGCTATGAGGCGAAACTGGAGGATGGCAAGGTGGTTTGGGTCACCGAAGACGACGGCAAGCTGCATACGCTGACCAAGGAACCGGGGAGCTGGTGGCGGCGCTTCAATGCATGGATGAGCACCACCGTCGGCCTGGAACGAATGCTCTAGCAGACGATAAAAACCTCTGTAGGAGTGAGCCTTTGTGGTGAGGGGGCTGCCCCCGTTGCGCTGCGTAGCAGTGCTAAACACTGCCATTGCATTCTGTCTGGGTCACTGCGCTGGTTGATTTTGCGACTGCTGCGCAGCCGAACGGGGGCAAGCCCCCTCGCCACAAAAGCCGCGCACCACAGGTTGGTGTTCACCTTTAGGCCGGCTGCACTGCTCCAAACGCACCTTGGCGCATCAGCAGAATCACCAAACCAAACGCACCGGCAGCCATCAGCAACGGCAACGCATGCCCGCTGATCCATTGGCTCCCCGCTCCCGCCGCCAACGGGCCAACCAGGCAACCGATCCCCCATAGCTGCGCGACATGGGCATTGGCGCGCACCAGCGCATCGTCGCGATAACGTTCGCCGATCAGTATCAGCGACAAGGTAAACAAGCCGCCAGCACTGGCACCAAACAGCACCCACAACGGCCAGATCAGCAGCGTGTCGATCAATAACGGGATCGCCAGGCTCGACAGCAGCAAGACCACTGCACAGCCCGTGAACAGCGTGCGCCGTGACAATCGATCCGCCAGCGCACCAATTGGCAATTGCAGCAACGCGTCACCGACCACCACGGTACTGACCATCGCCAGGGCAATTTCCGTGGTGAAGCCCTGACGCAGGCAATACACCGGCAACAAGGTCAGAATCATGGCTTCGAATGCGGCGAACAGCGACACCGCCCAGGCAATCGCCGGCAGGCCACGGCAGAAAACCCACAAATCGCCAAACGTCACGCTACTCGCTTCGCTAGTGGGCGCGCCGCTGCGACCTAACAACAGCAACGGCGCCGTCATCAACAAGCCGACACCCACCCAAAATCCGTAATCGTGTTCAGTGCCCAGCACACCCAGCAGCACAGGCCCGGCGAGCTGGCTCAGCGCATAACTGCAGCCATACAGCGCCACCAGTCGCCCGCGCCACTGTTCGACCACAAGCTGGTTGATCCAGCTTTCACCCAGAATGAACACCAGCGTCAGGATCACTCCGATCATCAGCCGCAACAGCAGCCAGATCGGATAGCTCGGCATCAGCGCTAGCAAGCCGATGGACAACGCCCCAGCCCACAGGCACAGGCGCATCAGATTGGCCGTGCCCAGACGCGCGGCTAAATGACTGGAGATCTTCGCACCCAGCAACACGCCAATGGCCGGCATCGCGGCCATTACGCCGATAGCGAACGAGCCATAACCCCAGCTTTCCAGGCGAAACGACACCAGCGGCATGCTGACGCCCAAGGCCAGCCCGACACTCAAGACAGACGCCAACACGGCGAAATAAGTCGCCCAACGCATGTTCCACGCTCCTGTGGATATTATTTTTTCGGCACACCACAAACCAAATGTGGGAGCGAGCCTGCTCGCGAAGAGGCCATCACATCCAACATCATCGTTGGCTGTTACGGCGTCTTCGCGAGCAAGCCCGCTCCCACAGGGGATCTACGTCGTCAAGAAAACCGACTTACAACTTGATCCAGGTCGCCTTCAGTTCGGTGTACTTGTCGAAAGCGTGCAGCGACTTGTCGCGGCCGTTACCGGACTGCTTGAAGCCACCGAACGGCGCGGTCATGTCGCCGCCATCGTACTGGTTGACCCAGACGCTACCGGCACGCAGCGCACGGGCGGTCAGGTGGGCCTTGGAAATGTCCTTGGTCCACACTGCTGCTGCGAGGCCGTACGGCGTGTCGTTGGCAATCGCCACGGCTTCTTCGGCGGTGTCGAAAGCGATGACCGACAACACCGGGCCAAAGATTTCTTCCTGAGCGATTTTCATCGCATTGTTCACCCCGTCGAAAATCGTCGGCTCAACATACGTGCCGCCCGTTTCCTGAAGCGTGCGCTTGCCACCGACCACCAGTTTGGCACCGTCGGCATGGCCCGACTCGATGTAAGACAGCACCGTGTTCATCTGCTGGGTATCGACCAGCGCGCCGACGTTGGTCGCCGGGTCCAGCGGGTTGCCCGGCTTCCAGGTTTTCAGGGCCTCGATCACCAGCGGCAGGAATTTATCCTTGATCGAACGCTCGACCAACAGACGCGAACCGGCGGTGCAGACTTCGCCCTGGTTAAAGGCGATGGCACCGGCAGCTGCTTCGGCAGCGGCTTGCAGGTCCGGGGCATCGGCGAACACGATGTTCGGGCTCTTGCCGCCGGCTTCGAGCCAGACCCGCTTCATGTTCGACTCGCCCGAGTAGATCAGCAGCTGCTTGGCGATCTTGGTCGAACCGGTGAACACCAGGGTATCGACATCGTTGTGCAGGGCCAGAGCCTTGCCGACTGTGTGGCCGTAACCCGGCAGCACGTTCAGCACGCCTTTCGGAATGCCGGCTTCAACGGCCAGCGCAGCGATGCGAATGGCGGTCAGGGGGGATTTTTCCGACGGCTTGAGGATTACCGAGTTACCGGTGGACAGCGCAGGCCCGAGTTTCCAGCAGGCCATCATCAATGGGAAGTTCCACGGCACGATGGCGCCCACGACACCAACCGGCTCGCGGGTCACCAGACCCAACTGATCATGCGGGGTGGCGGCGACTTCGTCGTAGATCTTGTCGATGGCTTCGCCGCTCCAGCTCAGGGCTTGCGCCGCGCCGGGAACGTCGATGTAAAGGGAATCGCTGATCGGCTTGCCCATGTCCAGGGTCTCAAGCAGCGCCAGCTCTTCGGCGTTTTGCTTCAACAGGCCGGCGAAACGGATCATGGTGGCTTTGCGCTTGGTCGGCGCCAGACGCGACCA
>NZ_JBFULH010000105.1:0-12254 GCF_056400445.1 Pseudomonas sp. P5_B2
CAGGGTTTGCTCGGTCTTCCAGCACGTTTCAAGGGTTTGCTCGGTCTTCCAGCACGTTTCGAGGGTCGGCGCCGGAATAAACACCTGATAGTCGATGGCGACCAAATGGCTGCGTTCATAACGAAACCGCAAGGCGCGGCCGGCGCCGTTGTCGAGGCGCTGGACGCGCTCCTGACGATCGTGGGTGATGCGCAGGCGGTTGTCGTAGGCGTCGCTGATCGCCGTGAGTCGACCGTGGTGAAAGTGATAAAACCGCGCTTCGTCGCCGGCCTGGGCGAGGATCAGTTCTTCCGGTTCATTGCCGAGGTAAATCGCCGCGCGTGACAGGCTGTTGTGGATGGCCGGGCGTTCAGCGGACGGCAGCGGGAACGTGGTGCGACGGTTTTCGTGGTCGATCCAGATGACCGTGTCGCCGTCGATGTCCAGGCGATGGGATAAGGAGTGGCTCCAGCCGAATCCGAGGCCGCAGTCGATATCGGCGGCGCTGGTGCGATAGAGCCGGGTGAAGTCGAACGACACGACGCCGTCCAGCGCACCGTCGGTGAGGGTCAGCAGTTCTTCGCCGGTGACCATCGACACCGGGCATTTGTTGGTGGCGGTTTTATTGGCGGAATCGGCGGAGTCGCCGTTGGGGTTTTTCGCCTGATCCGGGACGTTGTCGTGGTGTTCGTTTTGCTTGAGGGTGGTGTTGCGTTTGGCATCCCAGCGCAGCTGCGTGCGGCCTTTTTTCAGGCCGGCCGCGACACCGCGGGCGGCGACGGTTTTGTAGCGGTCTACATACTCCATAAAGGTGTCGATGATCGTGACCATCGACTTCACGAAGCCCATTACTGTCTGAAAAATCCGCGCGCCGTACTTGGCCAGGCGCACTGTCAGCCAGGCAATACCGACCCCGACCACGCTCAATACCAAGCCAATTAACAAGTCGATAACCAGGCCAACCACGACTTTGGAAATGGCTTCAGCCGATGTGCCGGCCAATTGCGACGGCGGCAATGCGTCGAGCCATAACATGGCGGTGCGCATCAGCAAGCACAGCGCCGCCTCGTCGCTGGCCAGCAACATGGCTTTTTCCATTTTGTCGGGAGCCGTTGCCGCCAGATGGGCAAGTTGCCCGGCACTTTCACCCAGCTTTTCGGCAAAAGCGTTGGGGTCCTTCAGGATGTCGGTGAGTTCACCGATACCATCCCAAACCTCCTGAATCGCTGCCCAACCTCCTGCGAGCATTCCATTGCCCACTGCCGCCAACGAGGCTGATGCCGATTGCTGCGACCATCGCGGCTTGAACCCTTCCCACTCCTTGCGCAGCCAGCTCTCAAGCTCTTTGGTCGGGCCGTCATAAGAGAAGAAAAGGTCTTCGATTTGAGTCGGCGTAACTTCGCTCTGAACATGAACCCGGTAGAACTTGCCGGGCGTCCCCTTGAACTGCCCTTTACCGTTTTCATCGAGCCTGACCGACTTGCTCTCGCCGCCCTCCACGGCAATCACATCAACCGAAATATTCCCCAATGGAATGTCATAAACCGATTCAAACTTGCTCTCGATCTCCAGAATCCCGCCTTCCGGGCACTGCGCCACACTGGAGAAAAATTCGTCGTCGCCACTGCTCACCGTGGTGATGGCATCGCCGAACCGGATGATGCGCTCCATGCCCATCAGCGACGGCAAATCAGCAGCGTGACTGGCTTTGTCCGCCGCTCGGCTAAACCAATGCTTCAACTGTTCGCGGTAAAGCGTCAGCGTGTCCGGAAAACTGTCGAGTTCCTGCTCGATGCGGGCGATGTGGGTCATCAACGCACCGAACGGCATGAAGTGGAGTGGAAAATCGGGTCGAACATGAGCAATCCCTCGCGCTGGAAATGGGGCGCGCGAGACTTTGCAGGGGATCAATCAGGAAAGAAGTCAGAGAAGTAGGCGATGACTGTAGGGAAAATCCTTAAAACCGCGTCAAAAAACAACAGACACGCCAAAACGCAAACGTGGCGTGAGGTTTCCCTCACGCCACGCTTGTTTATCTACATCAGGAGGCCAGAACCCGGCTGGATCCTGGCGATTTCAACCTTCAGTCCGACAGGGTTTCCCGAATCAGCTTCTTGTTGATTTTCCCGACGCTGGTCTTGGGGATCTCGGTGACGAACTTGAACTGCTTGGGTATCGCCCATTTGTTGATGCGCCCACACTCGACAAACGTCAGCAGGTGCGCCTCAAGTATCTGCTTGTCGAGGTATTGCCCCGGCTCGCACACCACCATTGCCATGGGACGTTCGCCCCACTGTTCATCGACGATGCCGACGACTGYGACGGACATCACCGCGGCGTGTTCGCTGATCAGGCTTTCCAGTTCCAGCGAGCTGATCCACTCGCCGCCCGTCTTGATCACGTCCTTGATGCGGTCCTTGATTTCGACGCCGCCCATTGGGTCGATCGAAGCCATGTCGCCCGTGTGCATCCAGCCGTCGAGCCAGAGCTCGGCGCCCTTTTCAGGCTCCTTTAAATAACCCTGGGTCAGCCAAGGTGCGCGGATCACGATTTCGCCCAGGGACTCACCGTCATGGGCAACATCGTTGCCGCTGGCGTCGATGATTTTCAGATCAACCATAGGCACCGGTGTGCCGGTTTTGATGCGGGTCGCCAATTGGYCTTGCATGGGTAGTTTGAGCACGTCATCACGCAGGTAACTCAGACACAGAATCGGGCAGGTTTCCGACATGCCATAACCGGCGTGCACCACCATGCCTTTGGCACTGGCTTCGCTGGCGATACCAAGGGTCAGCGCGCTGCCGCCCAGGAGCATTTTCCAGCCATCAAAACGGGTCTGCTTCCCGGCTTCGCAGTTCAGGATCATCTGCAAAATGGTCGGTACGCAGTGGGAAAAGGTGACCTTCTCTTCACGATAAAGTTTGACCAGAGCGTTGGGCTCATAGCGGCCCGGGTACACCTGCTTGATTCCCATCAGGGTGGCGACATACGGCACACCCCAGGCATGCACGTGAAACATCGGCGTGATGGGCATGTACACATCATCGGAACGCAGCAGTGGCTGGCCTTGATAGACGCCCAAGGTGCCGACCGTATTCAAYGTGTGCAGGACCAATTGGCGGTGGGTGAAATACACCCCTTTAGGGTCGCCGGTGGTGCCGGTGGTGTAGAACAAGGTGGCGACCGAGTTCTCATCGAAATCGGGGAATTCGTATTGGTCTGACGCTTGGGACAGCAGGTGCTCGTACTCACCCAACACCGGCAACGACGTTTCAGTGGCCGTGTCGTCAGTCAGCTGCAGGAAACCTTTGACGGTCGTGAGTTGGCCCTGGATCTGTTCGACCAGAGGCAGGAAATCATCATGTACCAAGACCAAATCGTCTTCGGCATGGTTCATGGTGAAGAGCACTTGCTCCGAAGAAAGGCGGATGTTCACCGTATGCAGCACCGCGCCGATCATCGGTACGGCGAAGAAGCATTCCAGGTAGCGATTGCTGTCCCAGTCGAGCAGCGCCACGGTGTCACCGGCTTTTACGCCGGCGGCCGTCAGGGCATTGGCCAGTTTGCGAATTCGTTTGTTGAGCGTCACATAGTCGTAGCGCAGTTTGTCGGCATAGACGATTTCCCGACCCGGCTCATAGCGCTCACCGGACAGCAGCAGTTGCTTGATCAGCAAGGGATAGGCATAGGCGCCTTCGGCGGGCGGTATTATTTTTGTCGCCATCATGATTTTGGTTCCTGGAACTTTTATTGTTGGCTCAGCGCCCCTGAATGCACACGTTTGCAAACGACTCCCGGCGCGGTGCCGGGAGTTGCGGGGGCATGGGGATCAGAACTGCGCTGCATCCAGTTGGTAGAGGCAGTCGCTGCCGGCCTTGACCGACGCGCTCAATGAATGGATGCGCGGCAGCAGGCGAGCGAAGTAGAAGCGTGCGGTGGCCAGCTTGCTGACGTAGAAGTCGTCCTCGGCTTGCTTGCCGATGGCGGTCTTGGCCATCCGTGCCCATATGTAGGCGTAAGCGACGTAACCGAAGGCTTGCAGGTACTCGACCGAGGCCGCGCCGATTTCATTCGGGTTGGCTTTTGCCCGGTCCAGCACCCATGCGGTCAACTCGTCGAGCGTGTCCACGGCAGCGTTCAGCGGCTTGCTGAACTCATTGAGTTCTTCGCTGGCGTTGGCGGCGAAGTCGCGAATTTCGGAAGCGAACAAGCGGTAAAGTGCCCCGCCGCTGCCAACGATTTTGCGCCCAACCAGGTCCAGCGACTGAATGCCGTTGGTGCCTTCGTAGATCTGGGTGATGCGCACATCACGCACCAGTTGCTCCTGGCCCCACTCGCGGATATAGCCGTGTCCGCCGAAAATCATCTGGCCGTGGAGGGTGGTTTCCAGACCCATGTCGGTCAGAAACGCCTTGGCCACCGGGGTCAGCAGCGACACCAACTCTTGCGCGCGATTGCGGGTTGCTTGGTCTTCGCTGTACTTGGCCGTGTCGAGTTGCAGGGCCACGTAGCTGGAGAACGCACGACCGCCTTCGTTCAAGGACTTCATGGTCAACAACATGCGCCGCACGTCCGGGTGGACGATGATCGGGTCGGCAGCCTTGTCTTTGTTCTGTGCACCGGTTGGCGAACGGCTTTGCAGACGGTCACGGGCGTACTCGACAGCGTTCTGATACGAACGCTCGCCCAGCGACAGCCCCTGAATGCCTACGCCCAGACGCTCATAGTTCATCATGGTGAACATTGCCGCCAAGCCCTTGTTCGGCGCGTCGACGATCCAGCCCGTGGCGTCGTCGAAGTTCATCACGCAGGTGGCGGATGCCTTGATGCCCATCTTGTGCTCGATGGAACCGCAGGAAACCGCATTGCGCTCGCCCAGGGAACCGTCGCCATTGACCAGCACCTTGGGCACCAGAAACAGCGAAATGCCTTTAGGACCCGCTGGTGCATCCGGCAGTCGCGCCAGTACCAGGTGGATGATGTTTTCGGTCAGGTCGTGCTCACCGCCGGTGATGAAAATCTTGCTGCCACTGACCTTGTAGCTGCCGTTGGCCTGCGGCTCGGCGCGGGTGCGGATCATGCCCAGATCGGTGCCGGCATGGGCCTCGGTCAGGCACATCGAACCAGTCCAGGTGCCGGCATACATGTTCGGCAGGTAACGTTCCTTGAGCTCTTCGCTGGCGTGGGCGTTGATCGACAGGCACGCGCCGGCGGTCAGCATCGGGTACAGGCCGAAGGACAGGCCGGCCGAGTTGACCATCTCTTCGACCTGAGCCGAAATCGCCTTGGGCATGCCCATGCCACCAAACTGCGGATCACCACCAACGCCGACCCAACCACCTTCGGCGAACGCCTGATACGCGGCGACAAAACCATCCGGCGCGGTGACCGCGCCGTTGGTCCAGGTGCAGCCTTGTTCGTCTGCACTGCGGTTCAGCGGTGCGATCACTTCACCCGTGATCTTGCCGGCCTCTTCAAGGATCGCGGCAGCCGTCTCTTCGTCAATGACTTCGGCCAGGCCAGGCAAACTGGCCCATAGCTTGGACACCTCAAAGACTTCATTGAGGACGAAGCGCATGTCGCGCAAAGGAGCTTTGTATTCGGACATAGTGAACTTACTCAGGAGTAGTCAATGCATGAGGAACAGACGGAGTGTGCGAGGTGCCGGCTTCTTCGGCAGGCGTCCCCAGGTCATCCGCAGCTGGAAGTGTCTCCAGCGATTTTTCGCGCAGCAGGAAGTACGACAGGGCCGGGATCAGGATCAGCGCGCCGAGCATGTTCCACAGGAACATGAACGTCAGCAGGATGCCCATGTCCGCCTGAAACTTGATCGGCGACCAGACCCAGCACACCACGCCTGCCGCCAGGGTGATGCCAACCAGGCCGACCACACGACCGGTGAACGCCACCGCGTTACGGTAGGACTCGGCCAGCGATAACCCTTGCCGCTGGAAGTGCAACTGCACACTCAGCAGGTACAACGCGTAGTCCACGCCAATCCCCACCCCCAACGCGATCACCGGCAAGGTTGCCACTTTGACGCCGATGCCCATGCCCACCATCAAGGCTTCGCAGAGGATCGAGGTCAGGACCAGTGGCAACAGCGCGACCAGAGTGGCGCGCCAGCTGCGGAAGGTGATCAGGCAGAACAACGTCACCGCTGCGTAGACATACAGCAGCATCGTGTGATTCGCCTCTCGGACCACGATGTTGGTCGCCGCTTCGATACCGGCACTGCCGGCAGCCAGCAGGAACTGACGATCTTCGGTGCTGTTTTCCTTGGCAAACTTGTCGGCGATGGCGACTACCGAGTCCAGGGTCTCGGCCTTGTGGTCCTTGAGGAAGGCAATCACGGGCATCAGCGAGCAATCGGTGTTGAACAGCTCCGGGGAGTTGACCGAGGCTTGTTGCGCGGCGTAGTTCAGGACGTCCTGGTTACGCTGGATGCTGTTGAGCTTGGGGTTGCCTTCGTAGGTACCGGCGGTGATTTGACGCACGGCGTTGACCAGCGACGTCGTCGCCCGCACGCCCGGATTTTGTTGCAGTTCCCAGGCAAGACGGTCGGCCAGTACCAGCGTCTTGTAGTTAAGGCAGCCTTCCGGAGCGGTCTTGATCATCACCGCGAACAGGTCGCTGGACAGCGCGTAATGCTGGGTGATGTAAGCGTTATCAATGTTGTAGCGCGAATCGGCACGCAGTTCCGGTGCCCCGCTTTCCAGGTCGCCGATCTTCAGGTTCAGGCTGACCATGAAGCCGCCGATGCCCATCAACAGCGCAACCAGTACCGCGCCGGTCGCCCACTTGCGGGTGGTGAAGCGGTCGAGCATGTCCCACAGCTTGCCGAAGCCTTTGTGACGGTCGGCGCGGGTGTCGATTTTCAGGGCACGCTCGGCAGCCTTGGCGCCGACACCGACATAAGACAGCGCCACTGGCATCAGCAACAGCGAGGTGAAGATCAACACCGCCACACCGATACTGGCGGTAATGGCCAGGTCCTGGATCACCGGAATGTCGATCAGCATCAACACGGCAAAGCCCACGGCGTCGGCCAGCAGCGCGGTGACGCCGGCAATGAACAGACGGCGGAAGGTGTAGCGTGCGGCGATCAGTTTGTGGGTGCCACGGGCGATGTCCTGCATGATGCCGTTCATCTTCTGCGCGGCGTGGGACACGCCGATGGCGAAGATCAGGAACGGCACCAGTACCGAGTACGGGTCGATGGCATAGCCCAGCCAGGCGACGATGCCCAACTGCCAGACCACCGCGATCAGCGAGCAGCCGACCACCAACAGGGTGCTGCGCACGCAACGGGTGTAGGCGTAAATGATGATCAGCGAGGTGACCACGGCCAGGCCGAAGAACATCATCACCTGAATCAGGCCATCGATCAGGTCGCCCATCAATTTGGCGAAACCGATCACCCGGACCTTGTAATGGCCCTTGCCTTCTTCACCAGACTTGCGCGCGGCACTGTCACCGCCATATTCAATCTTGTCGCGCAACTGCTCTTCGAGCATCTGCGAGAACGCATGATAGTTGATGGGCTGACCGCCGGCCGCGGCCTTGTCCATCAGCGGCACGATCAGCATGGTGGATTTGAAATCGCTGGCCACCAGGCTGCCGACGATACCGGCACGGGAGATGTTCTGGCGCAGTTGCTCGATTTCTTCAGGCTTGCCTTGGTAAGTGTCAGGCATCACCGGGCCACCCTGGAAACCTTCCTCGGTGACTTCGGTCCAGCGCACGGCCGGGCTCCACAACGACTTCATCCAGGCACGATCGACGCCCTCGGTGAGGAACAACTGATCGTTGACCTGCTTGAGCACGTCCAGGTATTCAGGCTCGAAAATGTCGCCTTGGGTGTTTTCCACCACCACGCGCACCGAGTTGCCCAAACCACGCAGCGACTGGCGGTTTTCCAGGAAGTTCTGGATGTACGGCTGGCTCTGCGGAATCATTTTTTCGAAGCTGGGACGCAGCTCCAGACGGGTGACCGCCATGTAGCCCAGCACCACGGTGGCGAGCGCCATCATCAGCATGAACAGCGGGCGGTAGTTGAACACCATCCGCTCCAGCAGGTTGCCGGAGAGACGGTCGAAATCACGCATGTCGCGGATCACCGGCATGGCTTCTTGTTTTATGTTGCCCATGTCTGGGTTTCTCGCTTTAAGGGTTCGAGGTCTTATCGACGGACAGCGCCAAGGCACCACGGAAACCACCCACCACCAGCGAGCCATTGGAGGCCTCGGCGGCGCCGGCTACCGGCGTCGGTACGGGTTGCTGAACCAGGTGCAATTGCGCGCCAGTGCCCTGGCTGACCAGCATCTGCCCACCCAGGGTGAACAAGCGGTAGTCGCCACGGTTATCGACAAGGCCGGCGGTGATGCTGATGCGCAGGCCGCTGTCCAGCGCGGTCCAGTTCTGGCCGCCATCGGTGCTGCGCAATACGTTGCCGCGCAAGCCGTAGACGAGCACTTCACCAGGCTTGCCCAGCACGCCGAAGAAACTGCCCTGATAGGGCGTCTGCAAGGCGGCGAAGCGCTGGCTGGCGTCATCCCATTTGAGCAACAGGCCCTGCTCGCCGGCGATGTACAAGCCGTCACCGGTCGAGGCGATGGCGTTGAGGTGAAAGCCTTGCGGGTTGTCGGTGCGGTCCTGATACGGGGTCCAGGTTTGGCCACCGTCTTCAGTGCGCAGAATCAGGTTGAACACGCCAACTACATAGCCGACCTGCTCATTGGCAAACCAGACGTCGAGCAAAGGTTTGTCGGCGCCCTGCTCTACCAGTCGCTGGCCTTCGGCGGCCCAATGCGACCACTCTTCGTTGTCAGGTTGGCCACTCGCCAATGCACCGTAGTGCTTGACCAGTAGTTCACCGATCTGACGGCCGTCCAATTGCTTGCGCCAGGTCACGCCAGCATCATCGCTGTGCAACACCACGCCATCATTGCCGACCGCCCAGCCTTCCCTGGCCGATGGAAAATTCACAGCACTGAGATCGGCACTCACTGGTACAGCTGCTTGCTGCCAGTGTTTACCGCTGTCATCTGAATAGAGAATGTGTCCACGCTGCCCGACGGCTACCAAACGGTCGCCTGCGCGGGTCATGCCGGACAACGGACTGTTGACTGCCAACGCGCTGACTTTGGCGGGCAGATCCAGCACATCAATGTAGCCGGACGCCTGAGTGACACCCTGGGACAAAACAAGCAGGGTGCCGAGCGCTAATTGCAGGTACTTTTTGTACGAACACATACCGCGTCCTCTTGGGAAAACCGCGTCTGGGACTGCACTGTGCAGCCCGACGTTAAAAACTGTCGTCGCGACGATCGGCTTGCACCGACCTGCGCGCGGTCACACGGCCTTGTGGGCCGTGGACCGATGGACGCTTTGTTACGGTTTGCTTAGCGAATGCCGGCGCCCGCCAGGGACTCCGACGACCACTGTGCCTTGGAGAGCGGATCGATGTACTTGATGCCGCCGTACGGGCCGACTACACCGTTGATGTTGTAGGAACCGCCCACCAGGTCATAGATCATGAACGGGGTGGAGTCAGGAACCTGCTTGTCATAGCTTTGGCTGAGGAAGGCAAACGAACCACGGTACAGCTGACCACGAGCGTCATATTGATCCGAGGCCAAAGCGGTCCAGCTGTCTTCGTCAAGGTAGAAGCGACGCTTCTGGTAGATGTGACGTGCGCCAGCCTTGAGGTTGCCCTCGACGACCCATACACGGTGTTTTTCCCAACGCACGAACTCTGGGGCCAGGTGGTTCGGAGTCGTGATCGACTTCGGATCCTGGACGTAGGTCAGCTTGTAGGTGTTGTAATGCACGATCATTTCTTGCTTGCCGACCAACTTCCAGTCGTAGCGATCCAGCGCACCGTTGAACACGAAAACGTCGTCGTAAGTACCGGCGCCKGCGGTGCCKGGGTTAGGCGTGTCGTAGGCCARGTTCGGTGCCAGCTTCACACGGCGCTGACCAGGCAGGTACTGCCAGGCGCGACGCGGTTGTTGCAGCGGSTTGGCRGCGTCYTTSAGCATCACCGCTTCGCCGGCACGACGTGCCGGGCCGGTGTACTGCAGCTTCATCTGGTAGTACACGTCGGCACTGCTGATCGGCTGTGCCAGGTTTTCGTAGATCGGATAGGAGATGTTCGCCTGTCCGGTGGTTGCCAGGCTTGGAACACCGGCGGAGTCAACGTTCCAAGAGTCGTACTTGGAGCTGATGCTCACGCCCTGATAACGCAACAGGAAGTTCCACATCGCTTCGTTACCCGACTGAGGGATCGGAAACGGTATGCCCGGCAGCACGTTGTCGATGGCCAGGCCACCTTCAAGGGACTTGGCGCCAGTGGCGTTTTTCACGCCGTTGTCGAGGATGGCTTGGGGCAGCGAGACGGTACGGTGAGTCGGGTACACGTCGACCTTGAAGGTCGGGAAACGCTTGGCCAGTTCCGCCGTGGTGGCAGTGAGCTGACCCTTGTACTGATCGACGTTTTTGCCGTCGATGACCAGCACCGGCTTTTCATTGGCAAACGGGTCCGGACGCATGCTGTCACCGGTCTTGAAACTGGCCGGTGGAGTGGTCAGGCCGCCGGCATAGGCGGGAATGGAACCATCGGCATTACCGGCTTTTTCAGCGCCGACCATGGTCAGGCTAGTGCCCAGTTTGGCGGCGTCTTGAGCCGATACAGCGGCGTGTGCCTGGGTGGCGACGATCATCGCCAGCGAGGCGGCCAACACGGTTTGTGCAAATTTCATATTGTTATTCTCCTGCTTGCATAGAGCAAATCAGTGGTGAATCAAAGTTGTAAATCAGAAGGTTGTTTTCATCGTCAGGTACACAGCGCCACGGTCCTCAGTCGTTGCACCACCACCGGAGAAGGACGAGTAGCCCCCGGCGTAACAGGCGTAGTTTTCGTTGCCGCTAAAGGCGTTCGGCGTAGAGCCATCACCACCGGTAGGACCGGTGCTCACGCCACTGGTGTTGCACTTGTCGGTTTGGCCGAAGGAGTCCACGTACTTCAGGTCGACAAAGTATTTGTTGTAAACAATGGCACCGACGCCCAGCGCATAGTTGCCGGTGTCCTTGGCGCCGCCACCGGACACCGGTGACACGCCGGCGAGGCCGACGTTGACGGACATTGGCGCGTTGAGGTCAACACCCGGGAATACCTGGTACCAGGTCGGTGTGAAGTTGACCGCGACGCCCCAGTTGTCCCGGGTCGACTGGTCAATGCCGCGATAGCTGCCTTTGCCCTTGTAGAGCGCTTCGTTTTTGTCATCGAGGCTCAACAGGTTGCTGTAGTACAGCTCGCCTAGCAGCGTTGCCGAATCGAACACCGGCATTTTCGGAATGGTCATCAGACCGTTCAGCGTCCAGTGCAAGGTGTCGCCAGTGGCGCTCATGCTGTCGCCGCGGCTCGGGGTGTCGTAGACCACACCCGTGGAATCGGTGCGTGCCGGCAGCAGGCCGAGACCTTGGCCCAGGCCCAACGGACTGTTGGTGCTGACGATGGCCGGGATACTGGCCAACGGCATGTTGTGACGGATGTTCAGGTCCGAACCCACACTGATACCGCCGACGTCCTTGGACAGACTCAGACCGGCAATCTTGATGGCGTCGGAATAGGCCAGTTGATAGGTAGCGGTGTTCAACGAGTTGAGCGTATTGACTACCGCCGGCACTTGCCCGGCTGGGCGGGTGCCGTTCGGGTTGGCCGAAGAGATGCCACGGGCATCCAGCCAGGCTTGCGGCAGGATGTCCGAAGTTTCGCGGTAGTAGACGCCGAGCGTCCCGTCCAGCCAGGCCGGCGACCACTTGGCCATCACGCCCCAGTCACCGCTGTTGTGCGGGTTCAGGTCATGACCGCGACGCACGTTGGTCAACGCGTTGCACGGTGCCAAGCCACAACCCAGCGGGCTGCCCGGTACCACGGCGTTGGTGTTGCCCAACAGGAACGATTTGGCGCCAAAGCCCACGAGATCGGAACCACCGTAGTAGGTGCCCGCTTCCGGCAGGCGCGCGGCGTCCCAATCCATGAAGTACTGGGCGCCCACGCTCAACTCGGGGTTGATGGTGAACGACATCGACAGCTGGTTACGCGGTACGAACAACTCCTTGGCTTCCGTGCCCGGCGACGCCGCCAGTTTGGCCAGGTCGAGGCCGGACTGGCCATAGCTGATCGAGTGCACCGGGTTGAGAATGGTCTCGCCCCAGAACACGTTGTGCTGACCGGCCTTGGCGCTGAACAACGACTCCTCGCCCACCTC
>NZ_JBFULH010000106.1:0-12108 GCF_056400445.1 Pseudomonas sp. P5_B2
CCGCCATCGCGAGCAGGCTCACTCCTATAGGGGGGTCATAAGTGTTCTGAATATCGGGGTACATGCGATGCCGCTTTAGTGGCAACTCGCTGGCGTTGACCTACGCTCAAAGTAATACCCAAGGGTATTTCGTTCAGAGGTCCACGCCATGAACATCAAAACAAGAAGATATCTCACCATTTTCATCACCTGCGCGGTGACGCTGGCGCTGTATGGCACTGCGGCATGGCGAGTTGAACAGGCACGCCAACTGCCCCGTGAATCTGCGAGCTGCAATTCCGAGCAATGCATCCCCCACAACGCGACCCTCAACGCCCTGCGGTGACGAAGAGGATCAGGCCTCGTTGTCCTGATCGGCCTTCAAGCGGTCGCGAAACGCCTTGGGCGAAATCCCCACTCGACGCCGGAACAGGCGCGTGAAATTGGTCGGATCGGAAAACCCCAACACGTCGGACATTTCGTAAATCGTCATGCTGGTGTAGGTCAGCAATCGCTTGGCCTCCAGCAATTGCCGTTCGTGCATGATCTGCAACGCCGGTTGTCCCGCCAGCTCACGGCAGGTGCCGTTGAGGTGGGACACGGAAATCCCCAGCCGATGCGCCAGGTCTTCGACCTTGACGTGCTGGCGGTACGTCTCTTCCACCAGTTGAATAAACCCGTTGAGGTATTCCCGGGCGCGCTGCGGACGCTGGCTGGCGTTGCGGCGGGTGATTACCTGGCGGCTGACCCAGACCATGATCACGCTGACCAGTGAATGCATGAGCATTTCACGCGCCGGTTGGTGACCGGTGTATTCGTCTTGCAGCGCTGAAAACAGGCTGTTGAGGTAGCCGCCGTCCTTGCCCGCCGGGTAGCTTTCGGCCTGGGCCAGCGCATTCACCGAGTTGCCCAGTTGCGCCTGCAGATGGGCAACCAGCGGCGCGGCCAGGGTCAATACAAACCCTTCGATGTCCTCGGAAAAGCGATAACCATGCACCGACAACGGCGGCAGGATCAGGATCGTGGGTTCGGTCAGCTGCGTGCGTTTCCCTTCGATTTCTAGCTCTGCCTGACCTTTGAAGACAAAAAGCAACTGGCACAGATCGGCATGTCGGTGGGGTTTGATTTCCCACTGGTGTTCGCGGCTGCGTTTGGAAATGGTTTCACAGTGCAGCAAGTCCGGGGTCGGCCAGTCCAGGCTTTCACCGTACAGCTTGAACACTGGAATCGAAGGCAGGTCAGGCTTGTTCATCAAGGCCTCGGGGTTACGGGCGATAATCGCACTGATTGGCAGAATGTACAGGTATCGGCTCAGTTTTCCCCTTCAATTGACAGACTCGCAAGAGAAAAATGCAAGCACTCGATCCATAAAAATAATTCACCGGCCGTGGTCGCGTGGAGCTTGCGAGTCAAAATAACAATGAAAACACTGAAGACACAAATCGCCATCATTGGCGCCGGCCCCTCCGGCTTACTGCTCGGCCAATTGCTGCACAACGCCGGCATCGACACCCTCATTCTAGAACGCCAGACTCCGGATTATATTCTCGGGCGAATCCGCGCCGGCGTCCTTGAACAAGGCATGGTAGAGCTGCTGCGTCAGGCCGGGGTGGGCCAGCGCATGGATGCCGAAGGACTGGTGCACACCGGCTTCGAACTGGCCCTCGATGGCCGTCAGGTGCACATCGATCTGCAGGCATTGACCGATGGCAAAACCGTGATGGTGTATGGCCAGACCGAGGTCACCCGAGACCTGATGGCCGCTCGTCGGGAGGCCGGTGCGCAGACGATTTACGGCGCGGTCAACGTCATGCCGCACGGGATGAAAACCGCAGAACCTTTTGTGACATTTGAGAAGGATGGCGAGACGTACCGCCTCGATTGCGACTACATCGCAGGGTGCGATGGCTTCCACGGTGTGGCGCGCCAATCGATCCCGGAGGAATGCCTAAAGGTCTTCGAGCGGGTCTACCCGTTCGGCTGGCTCGGCATTCTCGCCGACACGCCGCCAGTGCACGAAGAGCTGGTCTACGCCCGCCACGAGCGCGGTTTTGCCCTGTGCAGCATGCGTTCGGCAACCCGTACCCGTTATTACATCCAGGTGCCGGCCGAGGATCAGGTGCAGGAGTGGTCTGATCAGCGCTTCTGGGATGAACTGAAATTGCGTCTGCCGCAAGCCTTGGCCGATAAACTGGTGACCGGCCCGTCCATCGAAAAAAGCATCGCACCGTTGCGCAGCTTTGTTGTGGAACCGATGCAGTTCGGACGGATGTTCCTGGTCGGTGACGCAGCGCACATCGTTCCACCCACCGGCGCCAAAGGCCTGAACCTGGCCGCCAGTGACGTCAGCACCCTGTTCAATATTCTGTTGAAGGTTTACCAGGAAGGACGTGTGGACTTGCTGGAGAAGTACTCCGAAATCTGCCTGCGCCGGGTGTGGAAAGCCGAGCGTTTTTCTTGGTGGATGACCTCGATGTTGCACCGCTTCGACGACCATGACGCCTTCAGTCAGCGCATCAGCGAGTCGGAACTGGACTACTTTGTCAGCTCTGAAGCCGGCCGGACAACTATTGCAGAAAATTACGTCGGGCTTCCGTATGAGGCTATCGAATAGCTTCCTATCGACTTAAACTGGCGAGCACCCCGCTCGCCTTGCACCTTGCGGGCCCCTCACTGCCCGCAGGTTTTACCGTGACCACTCTCAACCAGCCTGACATCCCCAAACCGGCCATTCGCAGCGTGCTGATTGCCCTGATGCTGGTGATCTTTCTCGGCGCACTGGACCAGACCATCGTCGCCGTCTCGATGCCGGCGATTTCTGCCCAATTCAAGGACGTCAGCCTGCTGGCCTGGGTGATTTCCGGGTACATGGTGGCAATGACGGTGGCGGTGCCGATCTACGGCAAGCTCGGCGATTTGTATGGTCGGCGCAAGTTGATGCTGTTCGGCATGGGGTTGTTCACTCTCGCCTCGTTGTTCTGCGGCATGGCGCAGAGCATGGAGCAATTGGTTCTGGCGCGGATCATTCAAGGCATCGGCGCGGGTGGGATGATTTCGGTCAGTCAGGCGATCATCGGTGACATCGTCCCGCCCCGGGAGCGCGGTCGTTATCAAGGGTATTTCAGCAGCATGTACGCCGTGGCCAGCGTCGCCGGCCCGGTGTTGGGCGGCTACATGACCGAGTACTTGTCCTGGCGTTGGGTGTTTTTGATCAATCTGCCGCTGGGCGTTGGGGCCTGGTTGGTGGCCAATCGCACCCTGGTCGGGCTGCCGGTACCGCAGCGCAAGCCGATCATCGACTACCTCGGCACGTTGCTGATGATCATTGGTTTGACCGCGTTGTTGCTGGGCATCACTCAGGTCGGTCAAGGTCATTCGTGGCGCAGCACCGAAGTGCTGGGGCTGTTTGCCTGTGCCGTGCTGGTGCTTGGGGTGTTCGTGTGGCATGAACGACGAGCGCGGGAACCGTTGCTGCCGATGCATTTGTTCGCCAACCGCAACGCGATCCTGTGCTGGTGCACGATGTTCTTCACCAGCTTCCAGGCGATTTCACTGATCGTGCTGATGCCGTTGCGCTTCCAGAGCGTCACCGGTGCCGGAGCCGACAGCGCCGCGCTGCACCTGTTGCCGCTGGCTATGGGTTTGCCGATCGGTGCGTACTTTGCCGGCCGCCGGACCTCGGTGACCGGTCGCTACAAACCGATGATTCTGACCGGTGCCGCGCTGATGCCGATCTCGATTTTGGGCATGGCGTTCAGCCCGCCGCAGGCTTTTTGGCTCAGTAGCCTGTTCATGTTGTTGTGCGGGATCGCTGGCGGCATGCAATTCCCGACGTCATTGGTCGGCACGCAGAACTCGGTGGAGCAGCGTGATATCGGCGTAGCGACCAGCACCACCAACCTGTTTCGCTCGCTGGGCGGCGCGGTGGGGGTGGCGTTAATGTCGGCACTGCTGCTGGCGTTGTTGCAGGACTCGAACTTTGCCGACATGGCCGGTTCGTCGCTGATCACCGAGGGCAGTTCGGGCAATGTGCTGCTCGACGGCTTGAACGCCGCACCGGGGGATGCACAAGACGCCTTGCGCGCCGAGTTGTTGCTGACGTTCAGGCATTTGCTGATGGTCAGCGCGGCGGTGTCGCTGCTGGGGTTGGCGGCGGCGGTTGCCATGCCGAATATGTTGTTGCGGGGGCGGGAGGACAAGGTTCGGTAGTTGGACCGAGTCGCCTGCATTCGCGAGCAAGCCCGCTCCCACAGTGACCGCGTTCGCATGAACAACTCGGTCTAATGTGGGAGCGGGCTTGCTCGCGAAAGCGGCCTCTCAGTCACCGATATTCAAGGGCTGTAATACCCCACAGCCACCAGGAAATGCCCGACCTTTTTCAGGTAGGCATGCTTGTCTTCAATCTTGTTGGTCACCGGGTTTTTCCAGCGGTACTTGTAATCGCCATAATCCTTCTTGGCCATCAACGCCAGGATCGGCTCGCCCACCGGATTGCCTTCTGGGTCCTTGATCGCGCCAAAGTCGGTGTTGACCAGCCGCAGGTTGGTGCCGTGGGCCACGTAACGCTGGGTGTTCAGGTCGACGACGAATACATACAGGTCATCCTGCAAGTAACCGCCCTTGAGGGAGTTGATCGCGGTCAGTGTGCCCTTCTCGTCCTTGGCCAGATCGGTCGCGGCTTTGTTCAGCAGCGCCATGGCCTGCTCCGCAGACGCCCGTGGCAGGTAGTAGCCGACCGCCAGAATCCGCTGACCGACGCGCTGGAAGTACACATGTTTGCGCTCGACTTTGCCGTCTTCCCAGTTCTGCCAGCGGTATTCCGCCTCCTGGATGCCATTGCTCTCAGGCACGTTTACCGCGTCCTTGAAGGCTTTCTGCAAGTCCGGCCCGAGAGTTTCGGTGACATCACGCCCGATCAACGCGGCAGACGGCCCGCCGCTGGCGAGCATCACGCCTTTGGTGTCGACCACAAAGACGTAGCGATTCTGGTCGACAAACTCGCCTTGACGGCTGAATGCCGCGAAGGCCTTGTCGCCATTGTCGTGGTAGTAGGCCAGGGCCTTCTCCAGCAAGGCCTTCGCGGCCTGACTGTCTTCCTTTTCCGTGTCGGCGGCGTGAGCCTGTCCGAGGCACAGGAGTAGCATCCCGCCCAGTAATGCCAATTTATGCAAAACCCCCATAGTGCAACCCTCAATCTTGTAAGTGTTTCAAGAGCGTAGACGGCCATGGGACATCTACGAATATTCACCAACACTGTGGCAAACGATGTTTCGTGTGGCGAGGGGGCTTGCCCCCGTTCGACTGCGCAGCAGTCGCGAATCAGACGACGCGAACTATCTGGCAGACCTCAGTGGATGGTTTTGGGGTGGCTTCGCCACCCAACGGGGGCAAGCCCCCTCGCCACAGGCAAGCCCCCCTCGCCACAAGTTTGCATGCCACAGGTGTTAATCGGCCAGATTATTGTCCCCGGGCGCGAAGTTGTTGCTGCAGATTCTGGATTTGCGCCTGAAGGGTGTTGATGTTGCGGGTGACCTGGCCGCGAAACGCGTCGAACTCGGCAGTATTGGTGGAACCTTGCGCAACGGCCGGACGGTTATCCTGCACGCTTTTGAGCACAATTATCTCCTCTTCCAGACGCTCGATAGCGGCGCTTGGGTTGCCTTGTTTTTTCAGCGCGGCAATGTCGGCGCCCAGGGTTTTGAGCTGCGCGTCGAATTTGCTGCTGTCGTCCGGCATGCTTTTCAGGGCGGTCAGTTCAGCGCTCAACGCTTTGACCTGCGCCTGCAATTGCGTATTGGCCGTTTGGTGTTCTGTGTCCTGGGTAGTGAGTTGCGCCAGTCGTTTATCCAATTCACTGGTTTGTGCCGTCATCTGCGCCAGACGCTTGTCCAGATCGGAGGCCTGACCGACAACGCCTTGCTGCTGTTTGCCTTGATCCAGCAGTTTGGACTCCAGGTCTTTGATTTGCAGTTTCAGCGCTTCGCTGTCACTGGTGACGTTCGTCTGGCTGGCGACGACCTTACCGGAAATGTCCTGCAAGCGCCCCGCGGCTTCCTCACTGATACGCGCGAAACTCTCCTGGGTTGCCACCAGTTGTTGTTCCATCAGCGAGATCTGCTGAAAACTCCACCAGCCGAGGCCGGCAAACGCAAAAAACAACGCGCCGACCAACGCCCACAACGGGCCGGTGCTGGCGCTTTTGACGTTAACTACCGGCGCCGGACGCGAATGCACGCGAGTGCGAGCGGTGGGTGGATAATCATCATCGTCGAGGCTGTCAGCACGCAGACTCGGTATATCGAAATCGTCGTTGGCATCGTTACGCATGGACATTGAATCAACCTTTGTAGAACGAGGTGATGGCTTTATGCGGCGAGTATAACCCCCACTGCCGCACCGATTGACTCTCTACACCCAACTCGGTTCAGTGCTGACGGGCGGGCTGGCAGGTCAGCGGATGTCCTGAGCCTTCCACCAACTGCAAAATTCATCGAGGGCGGCCCAGAGGCTGACTTTCGGATCGTAGTCCAGATAATGCCGGGCGCGGCTGATGTCCAGGGTGAAGTTTTTGTTCATGACCTGCATGCCCAGTCGCGACAAAGTCGGCTCCGGACGCCCCGGCCAAAGCTTGCACACCCCTTCATTGAGCGCGGCGGCGGTGTAGCCCAAACCGTAGGAACGGTAGCGAGTCACTTGTGGGACTTGCATGTTGCGCATGACGTAATTGACCACATCCCACAATGGAACCGGCGTTCCGTTACTGATGTTGTAGGCCTTGCCCAAGGCTGAGCCGCTGGCGAGCAAACTGCTGAGCAACGCTTCGTTGAGGTTTTGCACGCTGGTGAAATCGACCTTGTTCAGGCCGTTACCGATGATCGCCAAGCGTCCTTTGCGCTGCATTTTCAGCAGGCGCGGGAAAATGCTCATGTCACCCGCGCCCGTGACGAAACGCGGGCGCAGGGCCAGGGTTTCGAGGCCGAACTCCTGGGCGCCGAAGACCTTTTGCTCGGCCAGGAATTTGGTCGCCGCGTAAGGATGCTTGAAACGCTTGGGCACTTGTTCTTCAGTCAACCCCAAGTGATCGCGGCCATCGAAGTAGATCGACGGCGAGGACAAGTGCACCAACCGACGAACGCGCTGCTTCAGACACGCCTCGACCACGTTTTCGGTGACCTGGACGTTGCCTTGATGAAAGTCCTGATAGCGCCCCCACAACCCCACTGCCCCCGCGCAATGAACCACGGCTTCGACGTCTGAACACAGGTCGCGCGCCAGTTCCGGGTCGCTCAAGTCGCCCTGAATAAACTCGGCGCCACGGCGCACCAGGTGTTCTACGCTTTCGGCCCGGCGACCGTTGACCCGTACGTCCAGGCCCTGCTCCAGGGCGAAACGCGCAAAGCGTCCGCCAATGAAGCCGCTTGCGCCGGTGACCAGAATTTTCATGTAGTGCTCCAACAAATGCAGCAGTGAGCTTCAAGCCACAAGCTGCAAGTAAAAAACGATCCGCAAGCGCTTCACTTGCCGCCTGCAGCTTGACGCTTATGGCTGCTTCCAGGGCACCAGCCATTGCTTCGACGAAAGCACCAATTGGTCGGTCAACAACCCCAGAAGTTGACCGCCATTGCGCCAATGATGCCAGTACAGCGGCACATCGATGGGCTTATCTGGCAAAAGCTCCCTCAAAACACCCCGTTCCAGTTGCTCGCACACCTGTAATTCCGGGACCAGCCCCCAGCCGAGACCGGCCTCGGTCAAACGAATGAAGCCTTCAGACGAGGGGCATAAGTGGTGTTCGAATCCGCCATCCACCCCCAGCGAAGCAAGGTAGCGATGCTGCAGGAAATCGTCCGGGCCAAAGACCAGCGCCGGGGTTTTCGCCAGTCGGTCGGCGCGAACGCCTTCGGGGAAATGGCGCGCGATGAACGCCGGACTGGCCAACGCCCGATAGCGCATGGCCCCCAATAGAACGCTGCGGGCACCGGCCACTGGGCGCTCACTGGCGCACAAACAGGCCGCCACTTCACCGGCACGCATACGTTTAAGGCCGACGGTCTGGTCTTCGACCACCATATCGAGCAGCAGGTGTTGTTCGGCGCAAAAGTCGCCCACCGCTGGCGCCCACCACGTGGCCAAGCTGTCGGCATTCAACGCGATACGCAGGCGCTCCGGCAGGCCCTCTTCATCCAGCGCCGGCACCAGGGACTGCAAGTCGCGCTCCAGCAAACGCACCTGCTGCACATGGTTTAGCAGGCGCCGGCCAATTTCCGTTGGCGCTGGGGGCGTTACCCGCACCAGCACCGGTTGGCCGACCCGCGCTTCCAGCAGTTTGATGCGCTGGGAGATCGCCGACTGCGACAAGCCGAGCACCTGCGCGGCCCGTTCGAAACCGGCTTGTTCCACTACCGCAGCCAAGGCAGACAGTAATTTATAGTCGAACATCAGTTTTCCTAATGAGCGATCAGCATGATTGGTTTTTCTTATACAGGTTAACAGCAGACAATGCCCAACAAGCTCTCTTGAACAAGGAATACCGACATGGCTGGCGAAACATCATTGGCAACCCTGCTGCGCAGCATGAGCCCACAACTCAATGCGGGCGAATACGTGTTCTGCACTTTGCGTGACGGAAAGCTGCCAGCGGGACTTGAGATTGTCGGCAGCTTTCGCGAGCAGGAAGGCCTGACCGTGATTCTGGAACGTTCCCACGCCGAACAGGCCGGTTTCAGCTTCGATTACGTCGCGGCCTGGATCACCTTGAATGTTCACTCGGCGCTGGAAGCCGTCGGCCTGACCGCCGCTTTCGCCACCGCGTTAGGCAAGGCCGGCGTCAGCTGCAACGTGGTCGCCGGGTACTACCACGATCACCTGTTTGTCGGGCAGGCCGACGCTGAACGCGCAGTGCTAGTACTGCGGGACCTGGCAGCCAACGCGGAGTAAACCTTATGTGGCAAAGCTATGTGAACGGCCTGTTGGTGGCCGCCGGGTTGATCATGGCGATCGGCACGCAGAATGCATTTGTGCTGGCGCAAAGTCTTCGTCGTGAACATCACCTGCCGGTGGCGGCGTTGTGCGTGGTGTGCGATGCATTGTTGGTCGCCGCCGGCGTGTTTGGCCTCGCAACGGTATTGGCGCATAACCCGACGTTGCTGGCGGTTGCCCGTTGGGGCGGCGCGGTGTTTTTGATTTGGTATGGCAGCCAGGCACTGCGCAGGGCTTGTTCGAAACAGAGCCTGCAACAGGGTGAAAACCAGACCGTTCGCTCACTGCGGGCGGTAATGCTCAGCGCTTTGGCGGTGACATTGCTCAATCCACACGTTTATCTGGACACGGTTTTGCTGATTGGCTCCCTTGGTGCGCAACAAACCGAGCCTGGGGCTTATGTCGTGGGGGCGGCGAGTGYGTCGTTGTTGTGGTTTTTCACCCTGGCGCTGGGCGCGGCGTGGTTGGCGCCTTGGCTTGCGCGGCCGAGCACCTGGAGAATTCTTGACCTGCTGGTGGCGGTGATGATGTTTGCCGTGGCCTTTCAATTAATCGTCGCCCCTTAATTATTCCAAATGGCTCTGGAACCTCTATTCCACACAGTTGTTGCGTGGTTATGCCGCACCCCCGGTGCTATGATCCGATTCCCTGCGCCGCAAAGAGTACAAACTCCCCGGCGCTTGTCTGGCCGCCCGTGATCGGCCTTGCGCTCACCGCAACTGACCTGATTAGGAGAATCATCATGGCTTTCGAATTGCCGCCGCTGCCTTACGCACACGACGCCCTGCAGCCGCACATTTCCAAGGAAACTCTGGAATACCACCACGACAAGCACCACAACACCTATGTCGTGAACCTGAACAACCTGGTGCCAGGCACCGAGTTCGAAGGCAAGACCCTGGAAGAAATCGTTAAATCTTCCTCGGGCGGTATCTTCAACAACGCCGCTCAGGTCTGGAACCACACCTTCTACTGGAACTGCCTGGCGCCAAACGCCGGCGGTCAACCAACCGGCGCGCTGGCTGATGCCATCAACGCAGCCTTCGGTTCGTTCGACAAGTTCAAGGAAGAGTTCAGCAAGACGTCCATCGGCACCTTCGGTTCCGGTTGGGGCTGGCTGGTGAAGAAAGCTGACGGCTCCCTGGGCCTGGCCAGCACCATCGGCGCCGGCAACCCGCTGACCAGCGGCGACACCCCGCTGCTGACCTGCGACGTCTGGGAACACGCTTACTACATCGACTACCGCAACCTGCGTCCGAAGTACGTTGAAGCGTTCTGGAACCTGGTCAACTGGAAATTCGTGGCTGAGCAATTCGAAGGCAAAACCTTCACTGCTTAAGCTCGATGCCAGACAAAAAAACCCGGCTTTTATGCCGGGTTTTTTTATGGCGTTTTGAAATATTTGAGAGCGCTGTGCTACTTCCAGAATTGAGTCGACTGCCCGGCCGTCTTCGTCGGACGCCGCCCGGAGCATGCCCGCTCCCACATTCGACCGCATTCTCATGCAGGATCTCGGTTAAATGTGGGAGCGGGCTTGCTCGCGAAGAACGATAACGCGGTTTACCTGAATGAGTACCTACGTCTGCGGATCAACGTTATCCAAGGCTCGGTTCACCGCCAGCTCAGCCAACATGATGATCTGCTGGATCGCCAACACCGTATTGCGCTGCGGGCCGATCAGGTTCGTGGCGAAATCGCTGGTCATGACGCTCGCGGAGGCCAGTGATTCGCAGGCTTGAACCAGAAGACTTTCGGTGTCCATGTTCGGGGCGATCATGTACATCGTGCTGGGGCGGTGGGGTTTTTCGGTGTATTGGGACGGGGGATCGAGGTAGTAGTCGAGGGCGCGCTTTATGGCTTCGCGGTCTTTGAGCAACGTCTCTACGCGTAAGTCTTTGGCTTCATCTTCGGGTGTGGTGGGTGGATCGGGAATCAATTTATCCATTGAAAATTTCTCCAGCGTTGGAGCCTCCACTTGCCGCTTCTCACACGGCGAAGAGGTGGCAGCTATGTGCGAGGTGAGAAGACCGGTTATGGACACCCGGCCGGACCGAAGTCCGCCCGCACACAGCCGCCATAACGCATTTACCGGCAGCAAATAAGCTGGCGGCGATTATGCGTGTACAGACACTGGATGACCATAAGTTGCCAGGCTCTCACACCCGGTCGCTGAGATTTCATCGACCGCCAGAGATTAGTGACAGGGCTTCCTACCAGGCAACCTGAAAAAAGCGTGGGAAATCTCTGTGTTTTTTACACATCTTTCAACACAAAAATGGAACGCGGAGCGTCCCCGGCGGCATTCCCCCGCGGGTGAGGGGGAACGATCAGTCATGGGGCGGCAGATGAAATTTGTCGCCTGTCAGGCCGCCATCGCGAGCAGGCTCACTCCTACAATTGGATTGGGGACATCTGGCAGGGATTGGTTGGTTGTGATGTAGCCTTCGCGAGCAAGCCCCCCACATTTGGAATGCGTATATCCACAGAAGACAGGACAATTTCTGACGATGAAACCAGCCTTAACCCCCTTGCCCCAACGCCATAGCCGACTACCATCAACCCCGTAAGGAAAAATTATCCAATCCCCCTCAAGTTGAAGGCCCCCGCAACCGAAACAGTACTAATAGGACAAATACCCCAGACAACAGCATATCGGCCAAGCCCACAGGCAAAACCCCCTGTGCTCGATTGTCCCTTTGACTGCCATCACGGGATTGCCAATACTCATGGCGACTTGATGCTACCCGCACGGAACAAGGAATCCCCCTTTGAAGCTGGAACTCAAAAACAGCTTGTCGGTGAAGTTGCTCCGGGTCGTCCTTCTGTCGGCATTGATCGTCGGCGTGGTCTTGAGCTGTGCGCAAATCGTTTTCGATGCCTACAAGACGCGCCAGGCCGTCGCCAACGATGCCGAACGTATCCTCGACATGTTCCGTGACCCCTCGACCCAGGCCGTCTACAGCCTTGACCGGGAAATGGGCATGCAAGTGATCGAAGGCCTGTTCCAGGACGCCGCCGTGCGCCAGGCCTCAATCGGCCATCCCAACGAAGCCATGCTCGCGCAAAAAACCCGCGAGTTGCAGCATTCAGACAGCCGCTGGCTGACCGACCTGATCCTCGGCAAGGAACGCACCTTCACCACTCAACTGG
>NZ_JBFULH010000107.1:0-11944 GCF_056400445.1 Pseudomonas sp. P5_B2
GACAAATATTGAACCGGGTAGGGGCGTTATGCCAGCACCTGTTTTCAGAAATGCGGACTGGTTGGAAAAGTTTGTCCATCGCCGTATGGCTGACCGCCTCGTCTGCCGTCAAGTGATGTTCCAAGTCGCCTGACGGTGCATGCTATGCGGATTCGATCGTTGGTCCTTGTCTGATACAGGATAGTGGCAAATGGCCGATTTACTAGAGGCGCACGCACAGTGGGGGACAATTCAGGATGGATGGCAGGCTGATTTATTTGATGGGGCCTTCCGGATCCGGTAAAGACAGCCTCATCGAAGCGGCTCGAAAACCATTGCAGTCGATCAATGGCGAAGTAGTGCGGCGAGTCATCACGCGCTCCGCCGAAAGTGTGGGCGAAGACGCCATCGGTGTGTCCCACGAGGATTTCCAGCATCGCAAAGACGAAGGGGAATTCGCATTGTCATGGCACGCCAATGGGCTGGATTACGGTATTTCGATTCAGATTGATCAGTGGCTCAAGGACGGCCGACATGTCTTGGTCAACGGTTCTCGTGGTCATCTTGCCGAGGCGCTACAGCGCTACCCGGCGCTTTTGCCTGTGCTGTTGACCGTCAAGGATGAAGTGTTGCGCGAACGCCTGGTGCGGCGTGGCCGTGAGAGCCTTGTGCAAATCGAAGCGCGACTCAGCCGCAATGGACAATTTACGGCTGAAGATTGGCCCGGTGACGCGCAGATCCAGCGACTCGATAATTCCGGCGAGCTCGCCATTACGGTTGCCCATCTACTCAATCTGCTGAAACTTAACGCAGAACCGGATCAAACTTGATTTTTCGCCCGGCAATCAGCGCCAACAAAAACATTCCGCCGAAAACGCCACAGGCAATCAGGGGCAGCGTGAGAACGGCCTCCTGCACCAATGCCAAATGAAGAATGCCGCTCATTAAGGCGAGGATCAAAAATCCTGCGGCTGATTTGGACATGCTGTGCTCCTGATAAGAGGGAATTCAAAATACCAAGCGTTCTGATGATTGCGACACGGGACCAACTTCTTGGCTCACGTCCTGGCGAATCAAGCCATGCTGGTCGTTCATGACCGCCAATTGCGGGGCTTTGTGCAGTTGAAGGTAATGGGGTACGCGCTGAGCGACCTGCACCGCACTGTTCTCGGGGATAAAATGAAATCCAGCCAAGACTGCAAGGGCGATCGCATTCGAGAGAAAAAGGGCGCGGTTCATGAGGTTCACCTCAAGTTGTTCTTGAGAACAGTGAAGCAGCCCGCATGCCAAGAGTTTAACGGCTATTAATTCCTTTAAAAACAACGAATTAACTTAACTTTTACAAATGTCTTTCTTGCAAATTGCAATGCTGGCATTTTGAGAGGATGCAATTTGCACGGTAAACAAAGCCACTCCATAGTGGGCGTCTGCCTACAGTCAAAAAGCCTACGGACGACATGACAAACGCAAGCCCGCCCGTTAACATGCACGCCGTCTATCGCACCGCATCTCGTGCGGGCGAATTGTGTCCCAGTAGCTCAATTGGATAGAGCATCCCCCTCCTAAGGGGAAGGTTGGCAGTTCGAACCTGCCCTGGGACACCATCTATTTCATGGTGCCGTGCGCAACGCGGCGCTTGAAACCTGAATCGGATAACGCTCAAGCACCCATGCACCGCTAACGCCTGTTAGTGACCGCATCGCACACTATCTGCTGACTCGTTTCCAGAGGCTTTGGCACCCATGGATGAAGAAGCGCTGTCGAGGCCGCAAGCGATCAGTTTTCGTGAGGCGTTCTGGTTCTGGTTGAAGCTTGGCTTCATCAGCTTCGGTGGGCCGGCGGGTCAGATCTCGATCATGCATCAGGAGTTGGTGGAGCGGCGGCGCTGGATATCCGAGCGCAGATTTCTGCATGCTCTCAACTACTGCATGTTGCTTCCCGGGCCAGAGGCCCAGCAGTTGGCCACCTATATTGGTTGGCTGATGCATCGATCCTGGGGCGGGGTGGTGGCTGGCGTACTGTTTGTGCTGCCCTCGTTGTTTATCCTGATCGCTTTGTCGTGGATGTACATCGCCTTCGGCGAAGTGCCTGTGGTCGCAGGGCTTTTCTATGGCATCAAGCCTGCCGTGACCGCCATCGTTGTGCAGGCGGCCCATCGAATCGGCTCTCGGGCATTGAAAAACAATTGGCTATGGGCGATAGCGGCCGCTTCATTCACCGCAATCTTCGCGTTTAATATTCCGTTCCCGTTGATCGTTCTGGGCGCCGCACTGATTGGCTATGTCGGCGGTCGGCTGATGCCCGAGCATTTCAGGGTCGGTGGTCATGGCGCCGCCAAAAAGTCCTTCGGACCGGCGTTGATCGATGACGACACCCCAACCCCGGAACATGCTCGATTCAGCTGGTTGAAACTGGTATCGCTCGTACTGATTGGCGCTGCGTTATGGGCACTGCCGATGGGGATTTTGACCTCTGTATTTGGCTGGGAGGGCACCTTGACCCAGATGGGCTGGTTCTTTACCAAGGCGGCGCTGCTGACGTTTGGCGGTGCGTATGCCGTGCTTCCCTACGTTTATCAGGGCGCCGTGGGTCATTATGGCTGGCTGACCCCGACACAAATGATCGATGGCTTGGCGCTGGGTGAAACCACGCCAGGGCCGTTGATCATGGTCGTGGCGTTCGTCAGCTTTGTCGGGGCGTATGTCGCACAAGTGTTCGGTAGCGACCACGTTTTTATGGCGGGCGCCGTCGCAGCTTGCCTGGTGACCTGGTTTACCTTCCTGCCCTCGTTTTTGTTCATCCTGGCCGGCGGCCCGTTGGTTGAATCTACCCACAACGAACTCAAGTTCACCGCACCCCTCACCGCCATTACGGCAGCAGTCGTTGGTGTGATTCTCAACCTGGCGTGTTTCTTCGGCTATCACGTGCTTTGGCCGAAAGGTTTCAGTGGTCAACTTGATTGGCCTTCTGCACTGATCGCGATTGCAGCGGCCATTGCCTTGTTCCGATTCAAGCGGGGCGTGATTCAGGTGCTGATGGCCTGTGCACTCGTCGGCTTGGCGGTGCATCTTCTGCGCTAAACAAAGTACGAGTGAGTTAATAGTCTTTGGCAGGCGTCGACCTTGCCAGATCACTTGGTAGATGAGGCCTCTCAATCTAAAGGTAACGGCACTCTTGGCCGATAACCCGAACGGTCACGCTCTTCTTCTTAAAATTGCCTGGAAATCTTCGATGCTGTCGTATCACCAAAAGAGTTTTCTGATCGTCGATGATTTCTCGGATTTCCGCAGTTCAGTCAGGTCCATGCTGCGTGAGTTGGGCGTTAAGGACGTGGATACCGCGGACACGGGCGAACAGGCGCTGCGCATGTGTTCGCAGAAGGCCTACGATTTCATCCTGCAGGATTTCCATCTGGGCGACGGCAAAAAGAACGGACAGCAAGTTCTCGAAGACTTGATGATCGAGAAGCTGATCAGCCATGAAAGTGTCTTCGTCATGGTCACCGCCGAAACCAGCCAGGCGATGGTGCTCAGTGCGCTGGAGCATGAACCGGACGCCTACCTGACCAAGCCGTTCAATCGTTCGGGCCTGGCTCAACGCCTGGAGCGTCTGGAACAGCGCAAAAACCTGCTCAAACCGATCCTGCAAGCACTCGACCGGGGCAAGCCGCTTGAAGTGCTCAAGGCTTGTATCGAGCTGTGCAAGAAGGACATCCGTTATTCGCCGCTGTGCCTGCGTTATCGCGCAGATGCGTTGCGCGACTTGAATCAGAATGAAGCGCTGGAGCGCCTCTACGACAGCATCATTGCTGATCGGCCGTTGCCGTGGGCGTTTGCCGGGTTGGGCCAGCTGCTGTTCAAGCGTGGCCAGGTCAGCCAGGCCAAGGGCATCTACGAAAAAGCCCTGAAAGTGTTTCCGATGATGCCGGCGCTGTATGACGGCATGGCCGACGTGCTGGTGGTCGAAGGCGACACCAGGGGCGCACAGCGGGTATTGGAAGAGGCCATTCGCCTGTCGCCGCTGGCCGTGCGTCGGCAGGCGCTGCTGGGCAAACTGGCGATGACCAACGAAGATTTCGACACCRCCTCCCGAGCTTATCGCCAGGCAGTGTCCCAAGGCGCTCAATCGCGCTTCAAGGATGCGGAAAGCAATCTGGGACTGGCCTACGCCTTGATCTGCAAAGGCAGCGACAAAGGCCTGGATACCCGCACCCGCCTGGAAATCAACACGACCCTCAGCCTGGTGGCCAAGGAGAACCCGACCGATCCGGGCTTGCAGATTCGTGCGCGCCTGATGAAAGCCACCAGCCTGTTGCTCAATGATGCCGAAACTGCCGAGAGGCTCACCGAGCAAGCCATGATGCGCCTCGATGACATGGAGCAATTCATGAGTGCCGAGGCGGCGCTGTTGGTGGCCAAACAGTTGCAAATGCTCGGGCAGGCGAGCGCCGGAGCGTCGATGTTGAAAAACTGCGCAGAAATCTACGGTGACGATCCGGTGGTGATGAAGGGCATTGCCAAACTCACCGATGACCCGACGATCCTCAACTCCAGTGGTGCGGCCGCCGAGCTTAACCGTCAGGGGGTGCGGGTGTACAAGACCGGCAACCTGGTGGAGGCCCGGGCGGTGTTCCGCAAAGCGCTGGCGCTGCAGCCGAAAAATATCAGTATCGCCCTGAACATGGCGCAATCGCTGCTGCACGGTACTGATACCAGTGTGCCGTCGGCGGAAATCGAAGAATGTCGGGTCTGCCTGAAAATGGTCGGGTTGATGCCCGATACCGACGCGCGTTATCCGCGCTATCAGAAACTGAAAATCAAGGCGTTCGGCGGATGAGCCAAGACTACCCGGCATTGGATTTTTCGACGGTGATTGCTTCCACCGTGCACGACATGAAGAACTCGTTGACCACGCTGACTCAAGCTCACAGCCAGTGGCTGTCCCGCTTGCCCGACCCGGCGCAGCACAGCCCGGAGCAGGGCGTCATCGAGTATGAGTTCGCGCACCTCAATGGCATGCTGGTGCAGTTGTTGGGCCTGTACAAACTGGGCGTCAACCAGTTGCCATTGCAGCCGGCCTACCATGAACTGGATGACTTTCTCGAAGCGCAGCTTGCCAGCTATCAAGAAGTGTTCGCCAGTCGCGGCATTCTTGCGACCTATGAAGTCGACCCGCTGTGCCCGCTGGGTTTCTTCGACCGCGAGCTGGTCGCCTCGGTGCTGGCCAACATCATCAACAACGCCATTCGTCATGCGCGCGGGTCGTTGCTGATCAGCGTCAGTGACGAGGGCGGCCAGTTGGTGCTGACCATCAACGACGATGGCGACGGCTATCCCGCTGAGATGATCGAGTCTCAGGCCGACTATGTGCAGGGCATCAATTACTACAGCAGTAGCACCGGCCTGGGCCTGTATTTTGCCGGTCGGATCGCCGCGCTGCACCAGCGCAATGGTGTCTGCGGGCGTACCCGGCTCAGCAATGGCGGTCCGTTGGGTGGTGGAGTATTCGGCCTTTACCTGCCCTGACGGTTCTTTATTGTGTGCGGCTGCTTGATATTCTGAACGGGTGGAGCCTATTTTGTACGGCGCATCGTTTGCGACTTGCACAGCATGGAATTGCGTCATGACAACCGATGGCGAGTTTGAAGTGGCGGATAATCTTTTGTTGCCGTGTACCCTGCATGCGGTGCTTGAGCGTCTGAAACGTAGCGAATTGGCGAAGGAACTGTTTGGCATTGAATTCATCGAAGGCTACGTCGCTTCGAAGTCCATGCAGCTGACCCGCTACTTTGTTGAAATAACCCCTGGGCGCGGCGTCTTTTAGCAACCCGGGCCTGACGCTTCGCCGACTTCGGTCTATTGTTTCGATAGCCTGATCTTCACTGCAAGGAGCCGCTCGGAACGCCGATGCGCCAAATCTGGAAATCCTTTCGAGCACTGTATTTCGCCTCGCTGATGATGTTGATCGGCTCGGGCCTGTTAAGCACTTACCTGGCCTTGCGCCTGGCCGCCGATAACGTCGACAGCCTGTGGGTCGGTGCATTGATGGCGGCCAACTATTTTGGCTTGGTGCTGGGCGGCAAGATCGGTCACCGACTGATTGCCCGGGTCGGGCATATTCGTGCGTACGCCGCGTGTGCCGGGATCGTTGGTGCGGCAGTGCTCGGCCATGGGTTGAGCGATTGGCTGCCGGCCTGGCTGTTCCTGCGGGTGATCGTCGGCCTTGGCATGATGTGCCAGTACATGGTCATCGAGAGCTGGCTCAACGAACAAGCCGATGCCCACAAGCGCGGCAAGGTGTTCAGCGGCTACATGATCGCGTCCTATCTAGGGTTGGTACTGGGTCAGCTGATACTGGTCATGCACCCCGGCCTGGGCCTCGAATTGCTGATGCTCGTCGCCTTGTGCTTTGCCCTTTGCCTGGTTCCGGTGGCCCTTACTCGACGTATTCACCCGGCAGCCTTGCACCCGGCCCCGATGGAGCCGCGCTTCTTCATCAAGCGCGTGCCGCAGTCATTGAGTACGGTATTGGGGGCAGGGTTGATCGTGGGTTCGTTCTACGGTCTGGCACCTTTGTATGCATCCCAGCAGGGGTTATCCAACGAACAGGTCGGCCTGTTCATGGGCAGCTGTATTTTTGCCGGCCTGCTGGTGCAGTGGCCGCTGGGTTGGCTGTCTGATCGCTATGACCGGGCGTTGTTGATCCGCTGTTTTGCTTTCAGCCTGGCCGTGGCTGCGTTGCCGCTGGCGATCCTGAAGGTTGTGCCGATTGAGGTGTTGTTCATCTCCGGGTTCCTGTGTTCGCTGGTGCAGTTCTGCCTGTATCCGTTGGCGGTAGCGTTCTCCAATGACCATGTCGAAGGTGATCGTCGGGTCTCGCTGACGGCGATGCTGCTGGTGACCTACGGCGTCGGCGCCAGCATCGGGCCGCTGGTCGCCGGGGTGCTGATGAAGCTGTTCGGTAGCCAGATGCTCTATGCGTTTTTCAGTTTCTTCGCGTTGGTGCTGGTATGGCGGATCCGCCCGAAAGCGGTCACCAACCTGCATCAGGTCGACGACGCACCGCTGCATCACGTGGCGATGCCGGACAGCATGTCGAGCTCGCCGCTGGTGGCGTGCCTTGACCCACGTGTCGATGAGCAGGTCGTGCAGGAACAGATGCACAGCCCGCCTCACCCAGAATCGGAACCGGGAGCCGAAGGGGAATCGGAGGAAGATCCGGCGCCACCGCATGACCCGGACTCAGGACGCGAACAAAGTTTTACTGAAGCCAGACCCTGATTTTGGATGCATAAAAAAACGGGCAGTCACCGCAAGGGACTGCCCGTTTTTTGTTGATGCGTCATATCAGAAGTCGTCTTTGTCGAAGCGTCGTGCTTCACGTTGAAGCTGGTACACGAACCGCTCGACCTGACGCTGCACCATCCCGCTCATGTTGTGAAAGCGGATGCCGGCGAAGGTGGTGGAKATCCTTTCTTCGAAATGCAGGTAACGCAATTCTACGGGTGTGGTCATGCTGCCGAAGGGCAGGGCGGCAACGAAGCGGTCGTAGACCTGACCCAATTGCAGTTGGTCAGTAATGTCACCTTCAAAGCGCAGCTTGCAGCCAGTGGCTGAGATATCCAGCAGCTTTCCGCTGACCGACGATTTGAGCTTTTCACCGCCCATCTCGACCCCGACCAACTGCGCCAGCTTCAATGCCGCCCGGAAGGCGTTGCGGCGCTGGTGGTAAACCACTTCGTCAGGGAGTTTGCCGCGATAGCAGCGCGTGTCGCTGAATTCGTCAATGCTCAGTGGACCGTTGCTTTCCCAGGCGATGCGCACGCCTTCATGGAAGCCTTCGACCCGAAAAGGCTCGCCCGCCAGCAGATAGCGTTCGCCATCGCGGGGCACCATTTCGTCCAGGGCGATCATGTTGGTGTCCCGATCGACCTCTACCAGATAACTCTGAAAGCGCTGGTTGCGCTCTTGGAATGTAATGATCAGCGGGTCATGACTCTCTTGTAGCTGCCGAAGGTTCCCAGCGATTTCCATTGGTGTGGAAAGCACCTTAGGTGGCTGTGGAGCATCTTCCGCGTTTAAGGCATTGGACACGGTTCATCATTCTCCGGACAAAATATGATTGCGCATTGCCAGTATATTGCCAGCATGTGGCGCGGCTAGATAGAGCGGGCTCATCGAGAGGTTCAAGCCTGACTGAGCGGGCGTGGCTTCGCTAACCTGGAGGTTGATCCGCGGGCATCGTAAAGCGCGGGTGGTTCGCCGCCGGTGAGGATCTTCAGCTGATTGGCCGTGGCGGCCTGCTGGTTCAGGATCGACTGACCATTATTGACATTGATTGCCTGGCACTGCGCCAGCAGGGCTGTCAGCACGTCGCTCTGCTCCAGCAACTGCTCACCGACGCTTGATTGACTGGCGAGTTGCTCCAGGCCCTGGCGATTGGTGGGTAAATTGAGGCTGACGAGGATTTCGCTGCGTTTGCGGCCATGCTGTTCGAGCACAATGATCATTGCCTGTTTGCGCGCCAGAATGTCTTCGAGCAGTCGCATGTCGCGACCATGCAGGGCGAGGGACTCGGTTTGCAGTAATTCCAGCAAGTGTTGCGCTGGAGCAAAGTCGTCGATGATCAGTTGCAGTAAATTAGTGTCGTGCATGGCTGGCCTTGGGTTTTAAGCGTCCAATAGCCTGGCGCAGGCCGTGGCCTAGCGCTGGGCTTCGAAGTTGAGCAGTTTGCTGGCTACACGGTTGCTGTCGACTTTGTAGCTGCCATCGGCAATCGCTGCTTTCAACTCGGCCACGCGGGCGTTGTCGACGGCAGGCTGATCGCGCAGCTTGTCAGTGACCTTCTGCAACTGCTGAGCCTCATTGCTGAGGTGTACCGATTCCCCGCTTTTGGCGGTACTGGCCTGTTCGGCCGGGGTATTCAGCGGCTCGGATTTGCCGGCTTCGGCAGTTTCCTTGTTGGCGCTGGTACGCGTACTGCCGGTCAATGACGAGGAACTGTTCAAACGGCTGAAATCGATGACCATGATAAAAAACCTCTGGGAATTTGGACGCTTGCCATGTTTTCGGCTATCCCTGCAAAAACTTTAGGCCCATTTATCAATGAGCGTGCATGCGCCAGCGCATTTCCGGCGTGCGGCACAGTTTAAGGAACAGGCACGGTCAGCGCCATATTTTCACCCACAGAGATTCCTACATGGCCACTTCCACCTGGCCCGGCGCGATGACCTGCGCCTTGATGACCCGTTGGGAGTTGAGGTTTTTCACCCGAATCTGTTCTCGCAAGCCGCCATTCGACAACGCTTCGCCTGGCATACGCACGCTGAGCGTACTGCTGCGGGCGGTAATCACCACCTGGTCGCCTTTGGTGATGACTTCGGCTTGTTCGAGATGGACCTGCGTCAGGACCTGATCGGTGACCGTTGGTCGGGTCAATTTCTGCCCGATCGCTTGATCCATAGAAGTGAAGTAACCCTGGTTGATCAGGCTGATGTCGCGTTCGCGCAACATGACGTCACCTGGCTCGATAAAGCCGGCTCGCTTGAGCGGCCGAGTGGTGGTGACGACGTCGCGAAACAGGCGGACTTGAGCGGGTACGAAGACAGTCCAGGGGGTGGTGCTGTCGCAACGAACCTTGACCGTAACCCGGCCAATCGGGATCGCCGGGCTCTCCAAAGTGGCTGTCAATTCCTTGTCGCACATAGGCATACGCAGGCGCGGATCGAGCTGATTGACCTGGATCTCGTATCGACCTTCAGTTTGACTGCTCGCCAAATAGTCTTCGACTGTGAACTCAAGAAAGCCCTGAGTGACGCCGATAAGCATGTCAGGCAAGGTCACTGCGTCAGCAAGGGCAGGGCTGCCAGCGCTTAAGAGGCAGACGGTCGAGATCGCGCAAAGCCATTGGCGAGCGATTGATCTCAGGCGTCGAAAAAATGTCGGTTCTGTGTTCATAAGCGTTAAAAAGCAAGCGCCGTGCCGTTTTTTGATGACAGCGCGTCGCAACACACTCAAGCGTTGTGTAGGAGTCGGTGCATGGCTGGTGTAATGGATTCGGTAAACCAGCGCACGCAACTGGTAGGGCAGAATCGCCTTGAGCTGTTGTTGTTCCGTCTCGACGGCCAGCAGCTTTATGGGATCAACGTGTTCAAGGTTCGGGAAGTGCTGCAATGCCCCAAGCTCACGCTGATGCCCAAATCCAGTCCTGTCGTGTGCGGTGTGGCAAGTATCCGGGGGGCGACCATTCCGATTCTTGATCTGGCGATGGCGACCGGCTCCGGCGCATTGAAAGATCAAAGCAATCCGTTCGTGATCATCACGGAGTACAACACCAAGACCCAGGGTTTCCTTGTGCGCTCGGTGGAACGTATCGTCAACATGAACTGGGAGGAGATTCATCCGCCACCCAAGGGCACGGGACGTGATCATTACCTGACGGCTGTGACACGGGTCGACAACCAGTTGGTCGAAATTATCGACGTCGAAAAAGTGCTGGCGGAAGTCGCGCCGACACCGGATGCGATATCGGCCGGTGTGGTCGATGTCGAAACCCGGCACAAGGCCTTGTCCTTGAAGGTCTTGACGGTCGATGACTCGTCGGTGGCGCGCAAGCAAGTGAGCCGCTGCCTGCAAACCGTCGGCGTTGAAGTGGTGGCGTTGAACGACGGCAAACAAGCGCTGGATTACCTGCGCAAGCTGGTAGACGAAGGGAAAAAGCCGGAAGAAGAGTTCCTGATGATGATCTCCGACATCGAGATGCCGGAGATGGACGGGTACACGTTGACGGCCGAGATCCGCAACGACCCTCGCATGCAAAAGCTTCATGTCATCCTGCATACTTCGTTGTCGGGTGTTTTCAATCAGGCGATGGTCAAGAAAGTCGGTGCCGATGACTTCCTTGCCAAATTCCGTCCTGATGACCTGGCATCCCGGGTAGTCGACCGGATCAAAGCAGCAGACATCAGCCTGGGGCCTTCCGCCCTTGGCGGTTAACACGATTTAAGAGGCGGCATCTTTGTCTACGGGTAATTTGGATTTCGAACAGTTCCGGGTCTTCCTGGAAAAAGCCTGTGGCATTTTGCTCGGTGAAAACAAGCAGTACCTGGTCTCGAGCCGTCTCAACAAACTGATGGAGCAGCAGGACATCAAGTCGCTGGGTGAACTGGTCCAGCGAATTCAGACCCAGCCACGCAGCGGTTTGCGCGAGAGGGTGGTGGATGCCATGACCACCAACGAAACCTTGTGGTTTCGTGACACCTATCCCTTTGAAGTGTTGAAGAACAAGGTATTGCCGGAAGCGATCAAGGCCGCACCCGGTCAGCGCTTGCGGATCTGGTCGGCGGCCTGCTCGTCGGGGCAGGAACCGTACTCGCTGTCGATGTCCATCGATGAGTTCGAACGCGTTTATTTTGGCCAACTGAAGATGGGGGTGCAGATTGTGGCCACCGATCTGTCCGGTACGATGCTGGCCAACTGCAAGAGCGGCGAGTAMGACAGCCTGGCGATCGGCCGTGGACTGTCGCCCGAGCGCCTGCAGCGTTACTTCGACCCGAAAGGACCTGGGCGATGGGCAATCAAGGCGCCGATCAAGAGCCGGGTGGAGTTTCGCTCGTTCAACCTGCTGGACAGCTACGCAGCTCTGGGCAAATTCGACATCGTGTTCTGCCGCAACGTGCTGATCTACTTCTCCGCCGAGGTGAAGAAAGACATCCTGTTGCGCATTCACAGCACGCTCAAGCCCGGTGGCTATTTGTTCCTCGGCGCGTCCGAAGCGCKGAACGGGTTGCCGGATCATTATCAGATGGTCCAATGCAGCCCGGGGATTATTTACCAGGCGAAGTGATTCGTAGGCGGCATCAAAAAACGGGAGACCTCAGGGGCTCCCTTTTTCTTATGCCTGATAATTTCCCGCATCCACCACCCATTTAATGTGGGAGCGGGCTTGCTCGCGAAAGCGGTGTATC
>NZ_JBFULH010000108.1:0-11943 GCF_056400445.1 Pseudomonas sp. P5_B2
CAACAAGGACAGCGTAGCCATCCAGAAACTGGCCAAGGCATTGACCAGTCCTGACGTGAAAGCCTTCATCGAGAAGAAGTACAGCGGCGCGGTTCTGCCGGCGTTCTGATTCGACGCAGCATCAAAACCTTTCAAGGTTTCAAGCGCCGACGTCTAGCGATAGCGTCGGCGTTTTTTGTGTGCGTTATGATCGTTCCCCGCTCCGCGTGGGAATGCCTCTAAGGACGCYTCGCGTCCAGTGACGCGGAGCGTCACGGGCTACATTCCCACGCAGAGCGTGTGAACGATCAACACTCTCAGGCCCCCCCGGCCTTCAACGCCCTGCGCAACGCCACCAACAATTTCACGATCTCCTGCGGATCCAGTCGCTGCGGCACTTTTACGTCTGCCATTTTCCCTTCCTTGTGATGGTTCGGCCGGGGGAGCCTGGCCAAAAGCTGTGCGTCCTTGGAGGCGCATTATGAAAAAAGATCCCGCCTTGCAGCGAAAAGAAAAGTAGTCGTCTTACGTTGCAACAGCAAATCCCCGGATAGTTTTTTGCGTGATATCAATATGCTTTATCGGTATTTAAATTCTTATTTTTATACCTTTAAAGTCGATATCCGCCGGGCCGTTACCCACGACCCATGGACTGCGCCACCGTCGCTTACCGAGCGGCGTCCAGGACCTTCAATGAACTTCGATTACGCGTTTGTGCTCAGCACCCTGCCGGCGTTTCTCAAGGCCGTGGGTGTGACGCTGCAAGTCGGCTTTATCGCCATTGGCACATCGCTGCTGGTGGCGTTGCTCAACGCAACGATTCTGGTGTTTCGCACGCCTTACCTGCAGCGCTGCGTCGGCCTGTATGTAGAACTCGCGCGCAACACGCCGCTGCTGATTCAACTGTTCTTCGTCTACTTCGCCTTGCCGGCGCTGGGCATCAAGGTTTCAGGCTTCGCGGCGGCGATCATCACCATGACTTTTCTCGGTGGCGCCTACCTCACGGAGGTGCTGCGCGCGGGCGTAGACGCCGTGCCCCAAGCGCAACTTGAATCGGGTCGCTCCATTGGCCTGTCCCACGGGCAATTGCTGCGCTACGTGATCCTGCCGCAAGCCGGCATCCTCAGCCTGCCATCGCTGTTCGCCAACTTCATTTTCCTGCTCAAGGAAACCACCGTGGTCTCGGCGGTGGCGGTGCCGGAAATTCTCTACACCACCAAAAGCTACATCGCGCTTTACTACAAAACCTACGAAATGCTCGCCGTGTTGACGCTGATTTGCGTGCTGTTGTTTTTGCCGCTGTCGCTGTTGCTCAGCCGTCTGGAAAGGAGGCTCCAGAATGGCCAGTTCGGGTCTTGAGTTGCTGTGGGTGTCGTTGCCGCAATTGGGCAAGGGCGCCGCACAAACCTTGTCGATCTCTTTTCTGAGCATCGCCATCAGCACCTTTGGTGGCGTGTTCTACGGCGTGTTGCGCACGCTGAATTCGAAATGGCTGAACGCGATCCTACGGGTCTACCTGGAATTGTTCCGGGCGATCCCGGTGCTGGTCTGGCTGTATCTGCTGTTCTTTGGCTTGCCGATTTTCTTTGGTTTGAGCCTCCCGAGTTTCGGGTGCGCGGTGCTGGTGTTGTCGCTGTGGGGCGCCAGCGAAGTCGGCGAAGTGGTGCGTGGCGCGCTGCACTCATTGCCGCGCGGGCAGCGTGAAGCGGGGCTGTCGATTGGCCTGGATGGACCGCAACTCTACGGCTACGTGCTGCTGCCGCAAGCGTTGAAACGCATGACTCCGCCGACTCTCAACGTCTACACGCGCATCATCAAAACCAGCTCCCTGGCGGTGCTGATCGGTGTGGTGGACGTGATCAAGGTCGGCCAGCAAATCATCGAACGCACTTACGAGTCGGTGCTGATCTACGGCGCACTGTTCCTGTTTTTCTTTTTCATTTGCTACCCGCTCTCGGCCGCGTCGCACGTGCTGGAGCGGCGCTGGACACACGCATGAGCGCATTGATCGAGTTCAAGGGTTTCAACAAGTTTTTCGGCGAACAGCAAGTGTTGAACGGCATCGACTTGCAGGTGAAAACGGGCGAAGTGATCGTCATTCTCGGCCCCAGCGGTTGCGGCAAAAGTACCTTGTTGCGTTGCCTCAACGGCCTGGAAGTTGCCCACAGCGGTAGCTTGAATTTTGCCGGCCGCGAACTACTAGACAAGGGTACTGACTGGCGCGAAGTCCGCCAGCAGATCGGCATGGTGTTCCAGAGTTATCACCTGTTTCCGCACATGAACGTGCTCGACAACCTGCTGCTCGGCCCGCTGAAAGTGCAGAGGCGTGGTCGCCACGAAGCCCGTGACCAGGCCGAAGCTTTGCTGGCGCGCGTGGGCCTTTCGGACAAGCGCGATGCGTTCCCGCGTCAGCTCTCCGGTGGCCAGCAGCAACGCATCGCCATCGTCCGTTCGCTGTGCATGAATCCGCAGGTCATGCTTTTCGATGAAGTCACCGCCGCTCTCGACCCGGAAATGGTCAAGGAGGTGCTGGAAGTCATACAGGGCCTGGCCCGCGAAGGCATGACCCTGTTGATCGTCACCCACGAAATGGCCTTCGCCCGCGCCGTGGCCGACCGCATCGTGTTCATGGATGGCGGGCGAATCCTTGAACAAAACCCTCCCGAGATTTTCTTTACGAACCCGCAAACCGCACGAGCGCAGCAGTTCCTGGAAAAGTTCTCCTACGTCGCCGCATTACCCCAAACGACCCAAACAAAGGAACTGGAACTGCTATGAAAACTGCCAAGACTTCACTGCTGCTACTCCCGCTGCTCGGCCTCGCATTGCTGGCCGGTTGCAACAAAACCGAAGAGCCCGCCAAGCCTGCCGCGACCAGTGCCAGCTACCTGGAAAAAATCAAAGCCCGGGACAAATTGATCGTTGGCGTCTTTACCGACAAGCCACCGTTCGGCTTCGTCAATGAGGCCGGGCGCTACGTCGGTTTCGATACCGACATTGGCCGTCGATTCGCCAAGGATTTGTTAGGCGATGAAAACAAAGTCGAGTTCGTCGCGGTGGAGCCGGCCAGCCGGATCCCCTTTCTGCAAAGCGACAAGGTCGATCTGATCCTGGCCAACATGACCGTCACCCCGGAGCGCAAGGAGGCGGTGGAATTCACCAACCCGAACCTCAAAGTCGCGGTACAGGCTTTGGTGCCACAAGCCAGCACGGTAAAAAACCTCGATGACCTGGCCACGCGCACGACCATCGTCACCACTGGTACCACCGCGGACATCTGGCTGACCAAAAACCACCCGGACTGGAAACTGCTGAAGTTCGAGAAAAACTCCGAATCGCTGCAAGCCCTGGCCAATGGTCGTGGCGATGCGTATGCGCAGGACAATCTGGTGTTGTTCAGCTGGGCCAAACAGAACCCTGGCTATCGCGTGTTGACCCAGACCCTGGGCGCCGAAGCACCGATTGCGCCAGCGGTGAAGAAGGGCAATATCGAACTGCGTGATTGGGTGAATGCCGAGTTGGCGAAGCTGGGTGAGGAGAAATATCTGCTCAARCTGTATGACCAATAYGTGCGCAAGGAACTGAGCGATGACACCAAGCCTGAGAGCGTGATTGTCGAGGGTGGGAAGTGGCAGGGGTGAGTCAAATGTTCGTCGATCGTTCCCACGCTGTGCGTGGGAACGATCAGAATGCGGTGATTTATCGGCCGCCTTCGCGAGTACGGACTAATCCGGCCAGTTCCACGCCGGTTCATCCAGTATCCGCTGCCCGACAATCCCGGTCTGGCCGAGGTTTTTTTCGAGCACGATGCAATTGCATTCAGGGTCTTCCTGCAATGCCGAAATCAACCGCCGCGCATGAGACACCACCCATACCTGACACTGGTTCGAGGCACGGATAATCAATCGTGCCAAGGCCGGCAGCAGATCCGGATGCAGGCTGGTTTCCGGCTCATTCAGCACCATCAGCGTGGGTGGGCGTGGCGTCAGCAGCGCAGCGACGAGCAGCAAATAGCGCAGGGTTCCGTCCGATAATTCGGCGGCCGATAACGGCCGCAGTAACCCTTCCTGATTAAACTCGATGGAAAACCGCCCGCCTGCCAGAGGTTCAATGTGAAGCCTCGCGCCGGGAAAGGCGTCGCAGATTGCTGCTCGCAAAGCGTCGGAGTCACCGATTTCAATGATGGTCTGCAAGGCTGCCGCCAAGTCGCGACCGTCGTGATGCAGCACTGGCGTGCGCGTGCCGAGTTGCGGCTGGCGTACGGGGGCGTCGGCGTCACTGCGAAAATGATCGTAGAAGCGCCAGCGACGGATGAATTCACGTAACTCCAGGACCTCCGGCGAAGAACGCAAACTGCCGACCTGATCGAACAGGCTGTCGAAATTCGGCGTGTGTTGGGCCAGTACATCCCAGCTGCGATTGGCTCGGGCACGGATCATCGGGCCGTTGCGATCCACCAGCAGGCTCGCCGGGCGATAGATCGGCCCGGCCCAGACGCACTCACGCTTGATTTGCGGGTCGAGGCTGAAACGGGACGGAATAGGGAGAGGGTGTTCGGGCAGCATGAAGTGGCCGTTGGAATCGGGCAGTCCGAGGCTGATCGAATAGCTGAAATCCTCGCTGGCAAACCCCAGTCGCAGTCGCTTTACGCTGTGTCTCACCGTTGCCTGGACCGGGATTTGACCACTGCGCATGCGCCGGGTAATGTTTTCCGGCCCGGCCCAGAAGGTCGAATCCAGCCCACCCTCACGGGCCAGCGCATTGACCACACCACCCTGAGCGGTTTCCGCCAGCAGGCGCAGTGCGCGGTAAAGATTGGATTTGCCACTGCCATTGGGGCCGGTAATCAGGTTCAAACGACCCAGCGGGATTACCAATTTATTGATTGAGCGGTAATTGGCCACGGCGAGGGTGTTGAGCATGTGGGTTCCTTGGGCGAGATCAATCGGCGAGCATTGTCAGGTACGCGCAGCCGTCTACGGCAAGTGTTTCAGCGGAAATCATTACCAATTATTTCTTCATGGCCCGGGTGTGCAAGGCCGGAACGCTGTTCTAAGCTCTCTGTCGTATTGCCTATAAAAAAAGGCCAAGGAGTTTGCATGGCGGTTCCCGGATTGAAAGTCATCATGGCCTTTAGCGTCGTCATCTTGCTGACGGCGTGCGATAAAAAAGAACCCGTTCAGGAGTATCTGCCAAGGGTATTCATTCAAGTCGTCCAACCGGCCGATTACGCCGCCGCAGTGACCCTCACCGGTGACATCCAGGCCCGGGTACAAACCCAGCTGTCGTTCCGCGTGGGTGGCAAGATCATCGAGCGTTCGGTCGATGTCGGTGACCGGGTGACGGCCAAACAAGTGCTGGCCCGGCTCGATCCCAAGGATTTGCAGAGCAATGTCGACTCGGCCCAGGCGCAAGTGGTCTCCGAGCAGGCCCTGGTCAAACAGAGCGCCGCGGCATTCGTGCGCCAGCAAAAACTCCTGCCCAAGGGCTACACCAGCCAGAGCGAATACGATGCGGCCCAGGCGGCCTTGCGCAGCAGTCAAAGTGCCTTGAGCGCCGCCCAGGCGCAGTTGGCCAATGCCCGGGATCAACTGAGCTACACCGCACTGGTTGCCGATGCTCCAGGTATCATTACTGAACGTCAGGCCGAAGTCGGCCAGGTGGTGCAGGCGACGATGCCGATTTTCAGCCTGGCGCGTGATGGCGATCGGGACGCAGTGTTCAACGTTTATGAGGCGCTGCTGGCCGAGAAGCCAACGGATGACACCATTGTCCTCAGCCTGCTTGATAACCCCGAAATCAAAACCACCGGCACCGTGCGTGAAGTGACTCCGGCGGTGTCCGCCCAGTCCGGCACGGTGYAGGTCAAGGTCGGCCTCGACAGCCTGCCGCCGGGCATGCAGCTGGGTTCGGTGGTGAGCGCCACGGCCAAGGGTGCGGGCAAGTCGGCGGTCGAGTTGCCGTGGTCGGCCCTGACCAAAAATATCAGTGAGCCCGCCGTCTGGCTGGTCGACGACAAGGGGCTGGCCCAGTTGCATAACGTCACGGTTGGCCGGTACCTGACAGGCAAAGTCATCATCAGCAAAGGGCTCACCGGTGGGGAAAAAGTCGTGATCGCCGGAGGGCAGCTATTGCACCCGGGCATGGAAGTCGAGATTGCCGAAAATACTTACAAGGATCTGGGCGGGGGTGCCAAGCCATGAAGCCTTTATGGGCGTTGTCTATCGGGCTGGTGCTGAGCGCCTGTTCCAAAAACGAGCCACCGCCGGAGCCGGTACGTCCGGTACTGTCGATCAAGGTCCAGGCGTTGAACGAAGAGGATCTGGGCCGTTTTGCCGGCAGCATTCAGGCGCGCTACGAAAGCAATACCGGCTTTCGCGTAGCCGGGCGAATCGCCAGCCGTAACGTCGATGTCGGGGCCGAGGTCGACAAGGACACGCTGCTGGCTACCCTTGATCCTTCCGACCAGCAAAACCAATTACGTTCAGCCCAGGGTGACCTGGCGAAAATCCAGGCGCAACTGATCAATGCCCAGGCCAACGCCCAGCGGCAACAGTCGTTGTTTGATCGCGGGGTCGGCGCGCAAGCGCAGCTGGACGATGCCCTGACTCAACTCAAAACCACTCAGGCTTCCCTGGATCAGGCCAAGGCGGCGGTCAATCAGAGCAAGGATCAACTCGCCTACACCGAATTGCGCTCCGACCATAAAGCCGTGGTTACTGCGTGGAACGCCGAGGCCGGCCAAGTAGTGACCGCCGGCCAGCAAGTGGTGACGCTGGCGCAACCGGACATCAAGGAAGCGGTGATCGATCTGCCCGATACCCTGGTTGATCAATTGCCCACTGATGTGGTGTTCCTGGTCGCAGCCCAACTCGATCCGAACACCAATACCACCGCGACCATCCGCGAAATCGAGCCCCAGGCACAGAGTGCCACGCGCACCCGTCGTGCACGCCTGACCCTCGCTGAAACACCGCCGGGCTTTCGTTTGGGCACCGCAATCAGCGTCACCCTGAGTTCGGCGATCAAGCCGCGCATAGAACTGCCCCTCACCGCGTTGCAGCAGGTCGACGGCACACCACGCATCTGGGTTATTGATCCACAGACCAAAACCGTTTCGCCCCGAGACGTGAAGGTCATCAGCCGCACCGACAGCACCGTAGTGCTGGCCGGCGGCGTGAAGAACGGCGAGCGCGTTGTCAGTGCCGGCGTACACAGCCTCAAACCGGGGCAATCAGTGAAATTTGACGAGGACAGTCAATGAAAGGGCCTTTCAACCTCTCCGAATGGGCCCTCAAGCATCAGTCGTTCGTTTGGTATCTGATGTTCGTCRCATTGCTGATGGGTGTGTTCTMGTATTTCAACCTGGGGCGCGAAGAGGACCCTTCGTTCACCATCAAGACCATGGTGATCCAGAGCAAATGGCCGGGGGCGACCCAGGAGGAAACCCTCAAGCAGATCACCGACCGCATTGAGAAAAAACTAGAAGAGCTCGATTCTCTCGACTACGTGAAAAGCTACACGCGGCCCGGCGAATCCACGGTGTACGTGTACTTGCGTGACACCACCAATGCCAAAGACATCCCGGAAATCTGGTACCAGGTCCGCAAGAAGATCAACGACATTCGCGGCCAGTTCCCTCAAGGCATGCAAGGTCCCGGATTCAACGACGAGTTCGGTGACGTGTTCGGTTCGATCTACGCCTTCACTGCCGACGGCCTGACGATGCGTCAGTTGCGTGACTACGTGGAACAGGCCCGTGCCGAAATTCGCGGCGTGCCGGGGCTGGGCAAGATCGAGATGGTCGGCCAGCAGGACGAAGTGCTGTACCTGAATTTCTCCACGCGCAAACTCGCGGCGCTGGGCATCGATCAGCGTCAGGTGGTGCAAAGCCTGCAATCGCAGAACGCCGTGACCCCGGCGGGGGTGATCGAGGCCGGGCCGGAGCGGATTTCGGTGCGCACCTCGGGGCAGTTTGCCTCGGAGAAAGACCTCGCTGAGGTCAACCTGAAACTCAACGACCGTTTCTATCGTTTGGCCGACATTGCCGAAATCAGGCGTGGCTACGTGGATCCGGCAGCACCGGAATTCCGCTTCAACGGCAAACCGGCCATAGGCCTGGCGATTGCCATGCAGAAGGGCGGAAACGTCCAGGCGTTCGGCAAGGCGTTGCATGAACGGATCGACCAATTGACCGCCGACCTGCCGGTGGGGGTTGGCGTATACAACGTGTCCGATCAGGCGGTCGTGGTGGAAGAGGCCGTCGGCGGCTTTACCAGTGCGCTGTTCGAAGCGGTGATCATCGTGCTGGTAGTCAGCTTCATCAGCCTCGGTGTGCGCGCCGGTCTGGTGGTGGCGTGCTCGATTCCGCTGGTGCTGGCGATGGTCTTTGTGTTCATGGAGTACAGCGGCATCACCATGCAGCGGATCTCCCTTGGCGCACTGATCATTGCCCTCGGCCTGTTGGTGGACGACGCGATGATCACCGTGGAGATGATGGTCACGCGCCTGGAAATGGGCGAGACCAAGGAGCAGGCGGCCACGTTCGCCTACACCTCCACCGCGTTCCCGATGCTCACCGGTACGCTGGTGACGGTGGCAGGTTTTGTGCCGATCGGCCTGAACGCCAGCTCTGCCGGTGAGTACACCTTCACGCTGTTTGCGGTGATTGCCTGTGCAATGCTGGTGTCGTGGGTGGTGGCGGTGCTGTTTGCGCCAGTGATCGGCGTGCACATCCTCAGCACCAACGTAAAGCCTCACACAGGCGAACCCGGGCGCGTCGGCAAGGCCTTCAACGGCGGCTTGTTGTGGTGCATGCGCAATCGCTGGTGGGCAATCGGCATCACCGTGCTGTGTTTCGCGTTGTCGGTGTTCGGCATGCGCTTCGTGCAGAACCAGTTTTTCCCGTCTTCGGATCGCCCGGAAATCCTGGTGGACCTGAACCTGCCGCAAAACGCCTCGATCGACGAAACCCGCAAAGCAGTCGACCGCCTCGAAGCCGAGCTCAAGGATGATCCGGACATCGTGCGCTGGAGTACCTACATCGGCCAGGGTGCGATCCGTTTCTACCTGCCACTGGACCAGCAACTGCAGAATCCGTACTACGCGCAGTTGGTGATCGTCAGTAAAGGGGAATCCCGTGACGCCTTGAGCCAGYGGATCCGCGATATCCTGCGCAAGGATTTCGTCGGCATTGGCGGTTATGTCCAGGCCCTGGAAATGGGGCCTCCGGTGGGCCGTCCGATCCAGTACCGGGTCAGCGGTAAAGACATCGATCAGGTTCGCCGACACGCCATCGACCTGGCCACAGAGCTGGACAAGAACCCGCACATCGGCGAGATCATTTACGACTGGAACGAGCCGGGCAAAGTGCTGCGCATCGACATTGCACAGGACAAGGCGCGTCAACTGGGGTTGTCTTCCGAAGACGTGGCCAATCTGATGAACGGCATCGTCAGTGGTGCGCCTGTGACCCAGGTCGATGACGATATCTACCTGATCAACGTGGTCGGCCGTGCGGTGGACTCCGAACGCGGCACACCGGAAACCCTGCAGAACTTGCAGATCGTCACGCCGAACGGCACGTCGATTCCGCTGCTGGCGTTTGCCACGGTGCGCTACGAACTGGAGCAGCCGTTGGTGTGGCGACGGGATCGTCTGCCGACCATCACCATCAAGGCCGCCGTGCGCGACGAAATTCAGCCGACGGACCTGGTGAAAATCCTCAAGCCGTCCATTGATGCCTTCGCCGCCACCTTGCCGGTGGGTTACAAAGTCGCCACGGGCGGTACGGTGGAGGAGAGCGGCAAGGCCCAGGGGCCAATTGCCAAGGTCGTGCCGTTGATGGTGTTTTTGATGGCGACCTTCCTGATGATCCAGTTGCACAGTGTGCAGAAAATGTTCCTGGTGGCCAGCGTCGCGCCGTTGGGCTTGATCGGTGTGGTGCTCGCGCTGGTGCCGACAGGCACGCCGATGGGTTTTGTGGCGATCCTCGGGATTTTGGCGCTGATCGGCATCATCATTCGCAACTCGGTGATTCTGGTGACCCAGATCGACGAGTACGAGAAGAAGGGCTATGCGCCTTGGGACGCGGTGGTCCAGGCCACCGACCATCGCCGTCGGCCTATCCTGCTGACGGCGGCGGCCGCGAGCCTGGGGATGATCCCGATTGCACGGGAAGCGTTCTGGGGGCCGATGGCTTACGCGATGATTGGCGGGATCATCGTCGCGACGTTGCTGACGCTGCTGTTTTTGCCGGCGCTTTATGTGGCCTGGTACAAGATTCGCGAGCCGAAGAAAGAGGCGGCTTAAGGTCGAGCGMTTAATGATCGTTCCCACGCTCCGCGTGGGAATGCCTCTCGGGACGCTCCGCGTCCCTGGGCTGTGACGCAGAGCGTCTCTGGCTGCATTCCCCCGCAGAGCGTGGGAACGATCAATCGGCGCGCCGCCAAACACTCGCCAACCAAGGCTGCTGCTCCCGCGGCAGTCCCGCTGGCCGATAGTAATGCTCCAACTCCACAAACCCCGCCTCGGTCAGCAGTTGCTGCCACGCCGCAAGGTCGTGATATGCCCCATACCGTGGCCCGTTCCAGCCTTCCTGATTCTCGCCACGAGGATTGGAACTGAACAACACCCCACCCGGTTTCAATGCCCCGCGCAATTGTTTCAACACTCGCGGCAACTCCTGGCGCGGGATGTGAAACAACACCGCATTGGCAAAAATCCCGTCGAAGCGCTCGGCCGGTAAATCGAGCTGCAAAAAGTCCTGCTGCCAGACCTCGCAACCGCTGTCCTCACGTGCCATCTGCGCAAATTTTTCCGAACCGTCGAGGCCAACGGCGGTATGACCCATGCGCGTGAAAGTTTGCAGATCGCGGCCGGGACCGCAGCCGAAGTCGAGAATGTCGAACGGTGCCTCGTCCTGAATATGCCGCAACAGGGCATCGATGTTCTGGCTGACATCGTGATCACGAGTGCCTTCGCGAAAATCTTCGGCCACCGAGTTGTAATGGCCCAGGGTGGTGGCGGTGATCTGTTGGAGGTCGTCGGGGAACTGTTTCATGAGCGGCTGCACAGGCAATTGGGGTTTGCCGAATATACGCCATCAATCCCGGGGCTGCTTCGCAGCCATTCGCGAGCAAGCCCGCTCCCACATTGAATCTCTGTCGTACACAAATTGTGTGCTCGCTGCAGAGCAAATGTGGGAGCGGGCTTGCTCGCGATGACGGTAGGACTGACGACCAAAAACTCAGCCCTGCTTCATCCCCAGACAATCAATGGACCGATCAACCATGGCCTTGGCAATCTCCAGCAAATGCCAGACCGAGAACACCATGGCGCGGTCGGCCCCTTGCAAGTGATCGCCACACTGATACGCGGTCACCGAAGCACAGCGCAGCAAGTCGGCGACATAGAGCTGGGTGTCTTCAAAGCTTACGTCTTCGCTGACGTTGTAAAAGCGCAGTTCATCGGGCGGTGAGGGTTGCTCGCCAGTGAGGTAGAAATCAATGGCACGGTAGAGCGCTGATCGATCCCTGAGCGAGTCGTCAGTGGCGGTTTCGTTGGTGGAGGTCTCGGGAGGTGGATCGGGAACAGATTTTTTCATTGGTAAAACTCCTGAAGTTAATAGGAGCCAACCGTTATCGCGACTAAACGACCAGGGGTGGCGGCTGCACGCAGGTTAGTCGACCGGCCTCCAGGCATACCGGCGCACCCAAGGGTGCCCTGCGCACAGCCACCATAACTTTCAGGCAATGAAAACACCTGGAATGAGGTGGCGCTGTGCGCCTGGAAAGAACCGGGCGACTAAACCCGATCACTGATGAGCAGTGACGGACCGAGACTAGCCACCGAATTTGGCAGGCGCAAGCGAGCGAAATGATCTAGGAAATGTCCTGCAAATGAAAGGGAACGGACCTTCGGAACCGCTGATTTTCCTGTACGAAAACTTACCCTTTGGCGCGG